>JAMDCK010000024.1 GCA_023488435.1 Actinomycetota bacterium | reverse complement strand
CACCACAGGTGCTTCGGTGGGCACGGTACTGCGCTGGATGACGCTCGGGCTGCTCGGCTGGTCGTTCCTTGTGGCCGGCGTGACCGCTGCTGGCCTCGATCTGTTCACGTAGAGCGCGCTGCCTCCTGCCGAAATACGCTTGGACACACAATTGTGATATTGTCGAAGGAAGCTCGGTCGCTGGAAGCGGAATAAGGGAGACTTCGATGAAGATAACTCTCACGGGCGTACTTGCTCTTTGCCTTCTTCTTGCGCTGCCGGGTTGCGCACGCTCCAGAGGTGCCGACACTTCTGTCGCAGAAACCACTCCTGCAGTTGAGACCACCCCTAGCGTGGAGGTTACGCCTGTCGTCCAGGACTTGTCATCTCCGAACGAAGGCCTGCCGGTTGTCAACATATCGGACAAGACAAGAGCAGCCGGGAATCCTGATCGCCCGGTGTTACTGGACGCCGCCCGCAAAGCGGCTGGCCTGACGGGGCAGTTCTATGTCTGGCAGCTCTACATCCAGGGGACTACGGCCGTGGGGGATCTGCAAGAGACGAAATCGGCGACACGTACGCTGTTTGCTTTCGAGCGGGACGGCGCCGGGTGGAGGGTCGTTCACCAAAAACCATTCTTGGATGCCAGCGAAGCCGAGTTGCTGGAGTCGGCTCCATCCATCACTCAAGGACTCGCCGAATACGTGGATTTCGTGGTGCCGGTGCCGGTCAACGAGTTCTTTGTCAAAAATGCCCCTGCGCTTCGAGCGTTCGCCGCAGAATGGGGTTTGTCGATCACCATGCACGCCCCAACGAGGCTTCCTGAGGGGTTCGTGCTCGAAGACACAATAGTGAGGGACCAGAACATGAGTGCGTGGTACCGCAATGGCTCTGCACGAATTGTGGTTTGGCCGTTGATTTACGGGGACTACGGCGAAAAACCGCCACAAGCTATCTTTGACAATGTGCGATTTGGCAGTGAGGTCGCCTTCATGGACAGCTCTTACTGGCTCCTCAGCAGTGACTCCTTTGGCGAAGAAGGCCCCATGCTGCTGGGACCCGGACGGTATCAAGTCGTCGAGGGGGCCAACGTATCACCAGGCATGGTGGCCGCAGTTGCCCAATCGATGGTTCGGGTCGACTAAGCCAGAAGCTTGATGCGGGGCGCCCGGCCTTACGCCACCGGCTCGGAGAGCTGCGTCGTGATGTAGCGCTCGCCCGAGTCGGGCAGGATCACGCAGATGAGCTTGCCCGCGTTCTCGGCCCGGTTCGCGACCTCCAGCGCGGCGCGCACGGCGGCACCCGAGGAGATGCCGCAGAGGATCCCCTCATCGAGCGCCACACGCCTGGCTGTCTCGAAGGCGCCGTCGTTGGTGACCTGGACGACCTCGTCGATGAGCTTCCTGTCGAGGATCGAAGGCACGAAACCCGCGCCGATGCCCTGGATGCGATGCGGCCCCGCCTTGCCGCCGGAGAGCACCGGCGAGGCTTCGGGCTCCACCGCTATCGCGCGAAACGACGGCTTGCGAGCCTTGATGACTTCCGAGACACCCGTGATCGTCCCGCCGGTCCCCACGCCGGCGACAAGGATGTCGACCTGTCCAGCGGTGTCGGCCCAGATCTCCTCGGCGGTTGTGCGGCGATGCACCTCGGGGTTGGCTGGGCTGTCGAACTGCATGGGCATGTAGGAGCCGCGGATCATGCGCACGAGCTCCTTGGCCTTGTCGACCGCGCCGACCATGCCCTGGGGGCCGGGCGTGAGCACCAGCTCCGCGCCGAGCATCTGCATGAGTTTGCGCCGCTCGATAGACATTGTTTCGGGCATGGTAAGGATCAGCGGGTATCCTTTGGCTCTGCAGACCCAGGCCAGTCCGATCCCGGTGTTGCCCGACGTGGGCTCGACGACGGTGGCACCCGGCGCCAGCTTACCGTCCCGCTCGGCGGCCTCGATCATCGCCAGCGCGATGCGGCACTTGACGCTGTTGAGCGGATTGAACGCCTCGAGTTTGGCGACGACCGTCGCATGGGCACCCTCGGTCACTCGGCGCAGCCTGACCATCGGAGTGTGCCCCACGACTCCGGTGATGTCGTCGTATATCCGGTTGCGGAACGTGCCGCTAGCTTGCTCGTTTGACATGTCCTTACTCCTTCTTCAGATCACGTAGTCCGCTTCGTGCACCGTGTCGAATCCGTGGATGGCCATCAGCCGCTCCTTGATAAGTCGCGATTCCGGCGAGTTCCGTCGCCTAGGCCTGGGAAGATCGATGTCGACGATGTTTCGGATCGAACCCGGCAGTGGCGAGAAGACCACGACCCGGTCGGAGAGGTATGCCGCCTCTTCGATGTCGTGGGTGACCATCACGATCGTCTTGCGGGTCTCTTCCCACAGCGCAAGCAGCTCTTCTTGCAGCCTCTCGCGCGTCAGCGCATCGACGGCCGCGAAAGGCTCGTCCATCAGGATGATCCGGGGTTCGACTGCGAGCGCCCGCGCCAAAGCCAGGCGCTGCCGCATCCCGCCGGAAAGCTGCGACGGATACTTGTGGTCCGAATCGAGCAGGCCGACCTTGTGTAGGTAGTGCGAGGCCGCATCGTCCCTCTGCCGCTTGGGCACCTTGCGCATCTTGAGCGCGAACAGGACGTTCTGTCGAGCGGTCATCCACGGGAACACCGCGTAATCCTGGAAGATCATGGCGATGTCGTGCTTGGGGTTGTCTCGGAAGAGGCTGTTCGCGATAGGAGAGAGCAGCCGATACTTCTTGCGGTACGCCTCGGCTTCCTTGCGCGTCGAAGGCAGCGGCTCGAGCACCAGCTTGCCGTCGACCCACACCTCGCCGTCGCTGGGTGCCTGCAGGCCGGCTAGTATCTCGAGGAACGTCGACTTCCCGCAGCCGCTGGGCCCAAGGAGCGTCACAAACGTCCCTTCGGCGATATCGAGCGAGACTGAATTGAGTGCAGTGAATCCCTCGGCGGTCCCGTCCTCTTTGACCACCGAGAAGAACTTGCTCACGCCTTTGGCTTGGATCATCTCTCTACCTACCTATCCGCCACAGGGCGAGCTTGGACTCTGCGTACTTCATGACCTCGATGAGGAACCAGCCGATGAAACCGAGCAGCATCATGCACACGACCATGCGGTCGATCTGGAAGAACTCCTTGGCCTCGAGCAGCAGGAAGCCGATGCCGCTGCGTCCGCCGTACATCTCGGAGATCACCATCATCACGAGTCCGGTCGCGATTCCGATCTTGAGGCCCATGACCACCGAGCCCAGCGCGTTCCAGATATAGACTTTGGTAAGAAGCGTGAATTCGCTCGCCCCGAACGCCCGCGCCGAGGCCAGGTAGCGCGGATCGGTGTCCTTGATGCCTTGATAGGTATTGAACAGGATCGGGTAGAACGCGCCGAGGAAGATGAGGAAGATCTGCATCGGCAGGCCGACGCCCAGGGCGATGATCGTTATCGGGACCCACGCCGGCGGTGGCACGGGCGCTAGGAGCTGGAAGAGCGGCAGCGTGTGGCTTCGGATGAAGGTGTTCCACCCCATGAGCACGCCCAAGGGCAGGGCCACGGCCGCGGCCAGCAGCAAGCCCGCAGCGAGCCTGAGCATGCTCGCGCCGATGTGCTCGGCCATGTCGAGCGTGGTGAAGTCCTCCCAGAACGCAACCGCGACCACCGATGGGGCCGGAACCAGCGCCTCGGGGACGAGCCCTGTCCTCGGCAGTGCCTCCCAGATGATGAGCAGCGGGATGAGCACGGTCATGAACTCCCGCGAGAAGATGCTGCCAAGCGAGAATTTCGCGAACCCTTTGAGCTCCCCGAACACCGCGGTGAGGAAATGTCGGCGGCGCTTGGCCGGACCGAGCGTGCGGATCAAGGTATCGTCAGGCATCTGTCTTCTCCAAACACTTCGCGCTGCTCTTCTGTCAGCCTGGCAAAGGTCGCAATCGGATGGCTCTCGAGTACCTCGCGCGGCGTGCCCGTCGCCGAGGCAACGGCGGCCCTAAGCTCGCTAGCGGGCGCGTCGTTTGCCGCAAGCAGCTCCTCTGCGAGTGCGATCGCAGCGCTCGGGTTCCCGGAATCGACCAGCAGCAGGTATTCGGTCTGCGCCACCGATGGCGGGCAGCACACGTCCTGGCCCTCGGCGACCTCCCAGTTCTGGTAGAGGATGTCGTGCCCGTGCCGCTGGGCCAGCGCCGCATGAGCGCTCTTGACTAAGATCGCGTCGACGAGCCCCGCCTCCAGCGCGGGCAGCATGTCGGAAAAGGGGATGTTCTCGTAGGTCAGCGACTCGGTTGCCACTCCCGATCTCGCCGCATCGGCCTCGAACTGCCGAAGCAACCCGCACTGCGCCTGCACGGCGATTCGGCGGGACTCCAGGTCGGTAAGGCGGATGTCGAGCCCATCGCGCACCACGAGCGTCGCGCCGTAGGGGAACTCGATAGAGCCCGCTACCAGCAGCTTTCCGCCGCCGGGGCCATCAAGGAGCTGGCGGGCGCGCGAGAGCTCCACGAAGCCCGCGTCGACTTCGCCGGCGAGGAGCGCATAACCGACATCCGCGCTGCTTCGCGCCCGGACCGGCTCCCACGACGCGGAGCCCGCTTGCGCCACGAAGAGCGGTGCGAGCAGCGGATCGTCGACGTACCCGACCCGGTAGAGCCCGCGCTCGGAAGCATCGGCGCCCTGGCACCCCGTCAAGCCTGCGAGTGCAAGAACGCCGATGAGAAGCGATGTGACTATTCGTCCCACGTGATCCCTCGGAACTCCTCGGCGAACATGGTGGTTCCCGGGTTCTCGCGGATGTTCTCGAGCGCCACGAGCTCGTCGGCGAGGTAGCTGAGGCCCTCTACCTGGATCGCGGTGGTGAACAGGAGGCGTGCGTTACCGTTACGGATGGCGTCCTCGGGGGCGCCTGTGTACTGCGCCGCGATCTCGACGATGCGATCAGCGACCGGATCCTCGGCGATCAGCGCGTTCGCCTCGTCGATGGCTTCGATGAAGCGCTTGGCGGCGTCGGCGTTGTCTTCGAGAAATGCGGTGCGGACGTTGATCGTGCGGCAGGCGATCTCGGCGGCGGTTTCGGGAAGCACGATGCGAAAGCCCTTGAGCTCGGCGATGCTTGCATGCGGCTCCTCGAGGATCGCGCCATCGATGCGGCCAGCCTCAAGCGCCATGACCGCGGGTCCACCGGCGAGTTTCTCCAGGTTGAACTCGGCACCGGCCTCACGCGCTTTTTTCGAGTACGCGATGACCGCTTCGCAGGTGGGGGAGATGCCGGCGATGCTCTTGCCGTCCAGGTCGGCGTAGGTCTCGATCGGCGAATCCTCACTCACGAGCAGGACAGAGGTGCACGGCGTCTTTACCTGCGCGATCGTTTTCAGCGGCGCGCCGTTGGCGATCGCAGCGATGGCAACCGTGGGGCACGACCAGAAGATGTCGGCGCGGCCCGAGACGACCGCGTCCCTGGAGGCAGCCAGATCCTCGGCCTTGATGATCTCGACCTCCAGATCGCGCTCCTCAAAGAAGCCGAGCTCCTGGGCGACATACAGGTTCAGGTGGTGGGTGGAGCTGGCGTCAGCGACGACGATCCTGGTGGGACCCGGCTGCGCATCGGCATCGGGCGCGCGATCTTCGGCGGGAGCGCAGCCCGCAAGAGCCAGCAGGGCGATCCCGACTACCGGGCTTACGATTCGAACCATCCAACGTTTCATTGCTCTCTCCCTTCAGGTTGCAGCGAAGCCAGCATACAACCGAAAGGAGGGTGAGTTACGCACGTATCCGATGCGAATAGTGCCGAACGGGGGTTATCGAGCCGCGCTGACCGCCAACGCCTGGTCGAGGTCATCGCGCAGGTCGCCGAAGGACTCCAGCCCGACCGAAAGCCTCACGAGACCGTCGCCCACGCCAAGCGCCTCGCGCTGCGCCGCAGGCAAAGCCGCGTGTGACATCGTCGCAGGGTAGGTGAGGATGCTCTCCACGCCGCCCAGGGAGACGGCGGGTATCGGCAGCTTGACGGCGCCGAGGAACCTCCTGACCGCCGCGCCATCGGCCAGCGTGAAGCTCAGCACGCAACCAAGGCCGCTGCTCTGAGCCGCATGCAGATCGGCACCGGGATGATCGGCCAGGCCGGGGAAGTGCACCTTGCCCACGAGCGGGTGCGCATCCAGCCACTCGGCAAGCAGCCGTGCGGTCGCCTGCTGGGCATCCATGCGCACCTTCAGCGTGCGGATACCGCGCATCACGAGCCAGCAATCCTGCGGCCCAAGCACGGCGCCGAACGCGTTCTGCACGAAACCTATCCGCGCAGCCAGCTCACGGTCGGCGGTCACGGCCAGGCCAGCGATCACGTCGCTGTGTCCGCCCAGGAACTTCGTCGCCGAGTGGACCACGACATCGCAGCCAAGCTCGAGCGGGCGCTGCAGATATGGCGTCATGAAGGTGTTGTCGACGATCGTGATAAGACCCCGCTCACGGGCGATCGCGGCACACGCCGCCAGGTCGGTTATCCGAAGGAGCGGGTTGGAGGGCGTCTCCAGGAAGAGTGCCTTCGTTTCTGGGCGGATGGCGCTTGTCACGGCCTCGGTGTCGGTCGCATCCACGAAGGTGTGCGTGATCCCGAATCGAGGGAAGAGCGAGGTCAGCAGCCGGTACGTGCCGCCGTAGATGTCCTTGCACGCAACGACGTGCTGCCCGGCTTCCAGCACGCTGAGCACCGAAGCGATGGCCGCCACGCCGGAGGAGAACGCGAAGCCGCGATCGCCGCCTTCGAGCTCGGCGATCAGCGTCTCCAGAGCCTGGCGGGTCGGATTGCCCGAGCGGCTGTACTCGTAGGGGCCCGGGTCGTCCACGCAGCGCTGCCTGTAGGTCGAGGCGTTGTACACTGGGACGCTCGACGCACCGTGGTGGTCATCGGGGTCCAGGCCGCCATGGATCAGTCTCGTCTCCCAGTCCACTTCTCATCCACCTACCAAGGTCGGAAGCCTCGCAGTGTGCCCCTTCGGCAGGCCGCTCATGAGCGCACCAACGCCTGCTCAAGGTCGGCGCGCAAGTCCGAGATGTCCTCGATACCCACGGATATCCTGAGCAGCCGTTCATCGATTCCCAGCCGCCGACGAGTCTCTTCGGGCACGTCGGCATGGGTCTGCTCGAGCGGGTACGTCACCAGCGATTCTACACCGCCGAGCGACTCGGCGAACGAGATCACCTGCACGCCCCCGAGTACTTGCGCGACGAGCGCCGGGTCGACAACGCTAAACGAGAGCATCGCACCCATGCCCGGGTAGTAGACCGCCTCGACCAGCGGGTGAGCTTCGAGCCACTCGGCAAGCGCAGCCGCGTTCTCCTGCTGCCTGTCGAGCCGGACCGCGAGCGTCTTGAGGCCGCGCAGCAGCAGCCAGCAATCGTGTGGCGCGAGCACCGGGCCGCTGGCGTTCTGCACGAACGCGACCTCCTCGGCGAGGCGTTCGTCGCGCGCCACCACCACGCCTGCCAGCAGGTCGTTATGCCCGCCCAGGCACTTGGTGGCGCTGTGGACGACCAGGTCGCAGCCCAGCTCCAGCGGGCGCTGCAGGTACGGGGTCATCAGCGTGTTGTCGACGATCGAAAGCACGCCCCGCTCCCGGCACATCTGCGCGATGGTCGCGAGATCGGTGATCTTGAGCATGGGATTGGACGGCGACTCCAGCAGCATCGCCCTGGTCTCGGGCAGAAACGCCGCCTCAACAGCCGCCGGGTCGGTGGTATCGACGTAGCTTGCCGTCAGGCCGAAGCGGGAAAAGACGCTGTCCAGCAGTCGGTAGGTACCGCCGTACAGATCCTCGCCCAGCAAGAGGTGGTCGCCGGCCTCAAACATCAGGAAGACCGCCGTCAATGCCGAAAGACCCGAGGCGAAAGCGTACGCAGAGTGCCCGCCCTCCAGGTCGGCAAGTGCCTCTTCGAGAGCCTGGCGCGTGGGATTGCCCATGCGGGTATAGTCGTAACCGGTCGAAAGCCCCAGTCCGGGGTGGGCGAAAGTGGCCGACTGGTAGATGGGCACGCTGATAGCCCCTGTGACCGTATCGAAGCGCACTCCGCTTTGGACAAGGCGCGTGGAAAGCTCCTTGCCGCGGCCGCGCCCACTGCCGAATCTCTGCTGGTCTGTCATAGCCGACCTTCCTCCATCGGGATTCGGGCCAGCATACCATCGTTGGGCCTCGGCGAACAAAGACCCCGACCGTCACCGGATTGTCACCGGGGTGTTCCCGCGGTGCAACCCACCAGCGCGCCTGCCGTGCAATGATGAGGCAAGCCAGTCGTCAGCATCCGCGGGATGCGGTACGGGAGGAGTCACCATGAGTGCACCGAGACTGTTCGCGATCTTCACCATATTCGTGTTCGCGGCGTTCGGCTGGGTCTTTCTCGGCACGTCGATCGAGAGCCGGACGGGCCAGGCTGACTACGCCGGGTGGGACAGCGTCGGCGCGTTGTGGGGAGAGCCGCAGACGCAGTTGGTCCCGCGGTTCACATCGGCCGGCAGCGCCCTGCCGGTGGCATCCAGCGCGATAACCGTCGACCTCGACCTCGATCAGCGTCGCCGAGGACTCCTCTGGTACTCGACGTACGTCGTCGACTTCTCGGCGGCTTACGGGGTGACCAACCCGTCGAAGCAGGCGACCGAGACCAGGATGGCCCTGGACTTCCCGAACGCCGCTGGCGTCTACGACGGATTCACAGTCAGCGTTGACGGTGCGGCGGTGCCGGTCCGCATCGCCGAAGGCCAGGCGGTGGCCACGTTCACGATCCCGCCCGGAGCGACCGCGCTCGTCGAGACCGGTTATCGCTCGCAGGGGCTGGGCGAGTGGCGCTACATCGCGACCGATGGCGTAGGCAAGATTGACGACTTCACGCTGGTGATGAACACCGACTTCGACAACTTCGACTTCCCGACCGACGGCGTCTCGCCGACCTCTCGGCAGGCCACCGACGACGGCTGGGAGCTCACCTGGAGCTACGACACCCTGGTGAGCGGCCGTGCGATGGCG
>JAMDCK010000023.1 GCA_023488435.1 Actinomycetota bacterium | reverse complement strand
GCGGCCAACCCCGAGGGCGCCCAGGCGTTCTTCGACTGGATTCTCTCGCCCGAGGCTCAGGCGGTGATCGAGGAGTTCGGCGTGGAGGAGTTCGGAGAGCCGCTCTTCATTCCCAACGCATCCTAGGTAGGACTGAAACACGGTGGAGATATTCGCTGAAGCATTCGTGACCGCATGGACGCTTGTGACGGGTGGTTCCGCCGAGTTGTGGCAGATCATCGCAACGACGTTCCAGGTCGCGATAGTCTCCACCGTAGCAGGCATGGCGCTCGGCACACCCATCGGGTTCGTGCTGGGCGTCGTGCGTTTCCGAGGCAAGCGCGCAACAGTGGCCCTCATGTCGACCGCGATGGCGGTCCCGCCGGTGGTCATCGGCTTGTTGGTGATGATGGCGCTCTCTCGGACTGGCCCGCTGGGTTTTCTCGGCTTGCTGTACTCGGTGGAGGCGATGTCGATCGCGCAGACCCTGATTTCGGCGCCGATCATCGCCGGGCTGACGGCGGTGGCGGTCGCTTCGGTGCCCTACCGTTTGCGGCTGCAGGCGCGTTCGCTGGGTGCCTCGGCGTGGCAGGAGGCGATCCTCACCTTGCGTGAGGCGCGCCTGGGCGTGCTGGCGGCCGTCGCCACCGCGTTCGGCGCTGTGATCCGAGGCGTCGGCGCGGTCATGATGGTGGGCGGCAACATCGAGGGCGAGACCAGGGTGCTGACCACCGCGATCGTGCAGGAGGCCCGCCGAGGCGAGTTCGGGATGGCGCTCGCGCTCGGGCTGATCCTGCTGGTGATCACATTTGCGATCAACGCTGCGCTGGCCTGGTACCAGCACTCCACCGAGCGCTTCGAGCCGGGGCGATGACGATGCTCGTAGGCGAGGGTCTCGTGAGGAGTTACGGCGGGCGAGCCGTGGTCGACATCGGCCGCATCGAGGCACGCGCGGGGCTCACGCTGGGGATAGTGGGACCCTCAGGAGCGGGGAAATCGACGCTGCTGGCGTTGCTCGGCCTGCTTGAGCGCCCTGACGCCGGGCAGGTCTTGTTCGACGGCCAGCCGGTCGACACCCGCGACAGGCAGACACGCAGGCGCTTCGCTGCGGCGTTCCAGAACCCGTACCTGTTCAAGGGCACGGTCGCCGACAACGTCGCCTACGGCCTCAAGCTCAGGCGCATCGCGCCGCCCAAGCGTGCCGAGGCGGTCTCTGAGGCGCTTGCCCGCGTCGGTCTCGAGGGGTGGGAGGATCGCTCGGCGCTCACGCTCTCCGGCGGCGAGTCCCAGCGTGTGGCGCTCGCGCGCGCACTGGTGCTCAAGCCCGATGTGCTCTTCCTCGACGAGCCGCTCGCGTCTTTGGACCCGCTGCTCAAAAGCCGACTCGCACTGGATTTCTCGCGCATCCTTTCGCAGGATTCGATGACGACGATTTACGTCACCCACGACCAGCAGGAAGCGACCGCGATCGCCGATGACCTCGCGGTCATGCGCGAAGGCCGCATCGTCGCGCAAGGCCCGGTCGCCGAGGTCATCGGATTGCCCGGCGATGAGTGGATGGCCGGGTTCGTGGGTGCACAGATGCCGCTGCGTGGTATCGTCGAAGAGCGCCATGACGGGCTGCTCACGATCGACATCGGCGGCGTGACCGTCGAGGCGGTCGGAGAGATTCCCGCGGGCCTGCGGGTCATCCTGGGTCTGCGGCCGGAGGACGTCGTGCTCTTCGAGGCGGATTTCGAGGCCGCGCGTTCCTCGGCAAGGAATCTGCTTCCTGCAACGGTGGTCGACGTCAAATACTGGGGCGTGACCAGCCATGTTGTGCTCGACCTGGGCGGCCAGACGATCCTGGCGCGGGTGACCAGGGCTGCGATCCAGGACCTGGGCCTGAAACCCGGCTTGCGGGTCAAGGCGCTCTTCAAGGCTTCAGCGGTGCTAGTGCGACAGGAGGCGTGATAGCGTGAGTGACCCTTCGGCGATACAACCAGACAGGTTGCCGGTGACAGCAGCGGTGCTCGCGGGCGGCCGCAGCGTGCGCATGGGCGTCGACAAGACGCTGCTCGACTTCGAGGGCGAGACGCTCGTGTCGCGCGTGGTCGATGTCGTGGGCGCGGTCTGCGCCTCAACGCTGGTCGTCACGAACCGCCCCGAGGCGATCTCGACAGCCGGGCTGCCGCCTGAGGTCCGCGTCCTGCGCGACGAGGTCGCGTACCAGGGACCGCTCGGCGGGCTTGCCACCGCGCTCGCTGCCGCCGAGGAGGAATGGGTGCTCGCGGTCGCCGCCGACATGCCGTGGCTCAAGCCCTCGGTGGTGCGCGCGTTGTGGGCGCGGGCCGAAGGCGCCGATGTCGTGATGCCGGTCTCCGCCGAAGGGCCCGAGCCGCTGCTCGCGCTCTATCGTCGCGAGACGTGTCTGCCCGCCGCGCGAAAGGCGCTCGATAGCGGACGCAGGCGGCTTGTGGCGATCCTGCCGGGGCTTACGGTCGCCGAGGTCGCGGTCGAGTCGCTGCGCGAGGTCGACCCCGAGCTGCGCAGCCTGCGAAACATCAACACCGCCGACGATCTCGCCGAAGCTCGCCATGATCCGGCGGGCGATCCGGGCTTCTCGGCAGGTGAGCGTCGGATCCGCACGCGAGTGGTCGAGGTCGGCACGAGGCGCGCGCGCGGGATGCCCGTCGAGCATCCGGTGACCATCCACATGAACGACGTCGAGATCGCCACCGTGCAGGCCACGCCGAGCGATCTTGAGGAGATGGCGGCCGGATTCCTGCTCGCCGAAGGGCTCGTGAGCGACCGGGATGCGCTTGGTGGCATCGAGGTCGACGCCAAGCGGGGACTCGTGTGGGTATCGACCGCCGAGGCGGTGCCCGAGGACATGGTCTACAAGACGCGCTACGTGACCAGCGGTTGCGGGAAGGGCATCACCTTCTCCAGCGTGGGGCACGCGCGCGGTCTGGCGCGGATCGAGAGCGGCGCCTCGGTGTCGAGTGAGCTGCTGTACGAGATGATGGGGCAGATGACGCGCGACGCGGCCGCGTACCGCGACACCGGTGGCATGCACGCGTGCGCGCTGGGCGTCGATGGCCGCGTGCGCATCGTGCGAGAGGACGTCGGGCGGCATAACGCGCTGGACAAGGCGCTCGGCCGGGCGTGGCTCGACCGCCTGCCGCTCGCGGATGCCGTGCTGCTGACCACCGGGCGCATATCGTATGAGATGGCGGTCAAAGCGGCGAAATCGCGGATACCGGTCGTGGTGTCACGCACGGCGGTGACCGACCTGGCGGCCAAGATCGCCGCCGAGCTCGGGATCACGCTGGTCGGGTATGCGCGTGGCGGTAAGCTGGTGGTATACACATGCCCACAGCGGGTCGAGGTCGCCGAAGGTGCGCCCGCGGTCGCACCCCAACAGGACGGAGACAGCCGATGAGCACCCCGATAACCGTGGAGCAGGCCAGGGAGGCTGCGCTCTCGATGGTCACGCCGCTTGGCGCGGAGCGGGTGGCGCTCACCGAGGCCCTCGGCCGAGTGCTCGCAGCCGACGCACGCAGCGACATCGACGTCGCGCCCTTCGACAACTCGGCGATGGACGGGTTCGCTGTGCGAGCCGCCGATCTCGCCTCCGCAACTGCCGAGACACCCGTGATCCTCGAGGTCGCCGCCGATATCCCGGCCGGCACCTGGTGGGACGGCCCGCTCGCCCCCGGCCAGGCAGCGCGCATCATGACCGGCGCACCCGTGCCTGCAGGCGCCGACACAGTGGTGATGGTCGAGGTGACCCGCACTGCCTCCGGCGACGGCTCGATCGGGTCGCGCGTGGCCTTCGCGCAGGCGCCGGGCGAGGGCGATCACATCCGCCGAAGGGGCGAGGAGGTCTCGGCGGGCGAGGTGGTCCTCTCGGCAGGTGAGGTCATCGGCCCGGCGGCGGTCGGGCTTCTCGCAGCGACCGGACATGCGACTGTCGAGGTCTTCCGAAGGCCGCGCGTGGCGGTCATCTCGACCGGCAGCGAGCTCGTCGAGGTCGGTATGGCGCCGGGGCCCGGCAAGATCCGCAACTCCAACAGCTACTCGCTGGCTGCGCAGGTGCGCGCCGCGGGGGGCGAGCCGCTGCGTTACCCGATCGTCCACGACGACGTCGCCGCGATCGAGGCCGCGTTCCTGCGCGCCGCCGAAGAGGCCGACTACATCATCACCTCCGGCGGAGTCAGCGTTGGGGATTTCGACTTCGTGCGACCGGTCCTCGAGCGGATCGGCAAGCTCGCGTTCTACAAGGTCGCCATGCGCCCAGGCGCTCCCCAGACGATGGGGCGCGTCGGCGACACGCCGGTCTTCGGGCTGCCAGGCAATCCTACGAGCGCCTACGTCGGCTTCGAGGTCTTCGTGCGCCCCGTGCTCCGCAAGATGCAGGGACACACCGCGCTCGAGCGCCCGCGCGTGACCGCTCGCCTCGCACACGACGTGCGCAAGCGTGCCGAGAAGCGCTACTACCTGCGCGCGCGGCTGAGCGCTTCGGGGGCCCCCGGGCTCGAGGTCGAGCTGGCCGGAAGCCAGTCCTCGGCGCTGCTGAGCGCTGCACATCGAGGTAACTGCCTGCTCGTGCTCGAGGCGGGCGAGAGTCACTTTTCGGCAGGTTCGCTGGTCGAGTGTATGCGGCTCGACATCGAGGAAGGAGTCGTACTATGAGTGGTTCATCCAAGCAGGTCGATCCGCGCTGGGCCGAGCAGGTCACGCCCGAGATGCTCGAGGCCGTCAAGGCCAAGGCAGTCGACGGCAAGGTCACATGCCCGGTGCTTCGCAAGTTCGCCGAGGACAGCGGTGTCGCCTACAAGGTCGCGGGAGCTGCGGCTGATGCAGCCGGCATCCGCGTCAAGAACTGCGATCTGGGGTGCTTCTAACTTGAGCCTTGGCGATGACATCGGCGGCACCGCCAGCGCGCCACCGGTCTTCTCGGTAGTCGGCAAGAGCGACTCGGGTAAGACCGGCGTGGTCGAGCGACTCGTGCGGGAGCTTACGGGCCGCGGCTACAAGATCGCGACCGTCAAGCATCACAAGCACGCGGTCGACATCGACGTGCCCGGCAAGGACTCGTGGCGCCATGCCCGCGCGGGCTCGCACGTCACCATGATCTCCTCGCCGACGCAGTTCGCCGTCATCCGCCGCGTCGAGCGGGAGCGCACGCTCGCCGAGATCGCCGAGGCGGCAGGCGAGGTCGACCTCGTTCTCACCGAGGGCTTCATGCGCTCGGGCCCCACGCGCATCGAGGTCTCTCGCCGCGAGCGCAGCTCGGAAGGCATCGTACCCGCCGAGGAGCGGTTCGCGCTCGTGACCGACAACCCCGAGCTCGCCGACGCTGGGCGCCCTCGCTTCGGCCTCGACGACATCGTCGGGCTGGCCGACCTCGTGGAGGCCGAGCTGCGCGCGCGACAGGGCCGCCAGGGTCGTCGCCCCGCTGCCGAGGAGGCCGCCGATGGCGACTGACGCGCTAGGCCGCACCATCGACTACCTGCGCATATCGCTTACTGACCGCTGCAACCTTCGGTGCGTATACTGCATGCCGCCCGAAGGCGTGTCCTTCAAGCCACGCGCCGACATCCTCTCCTTCGAGCACATCGAGCGCTTCGCTGCGATCGCCGTCGCCGAAGGGATCGGCAAGATCCGCCTGACCGGCGGAGAGCCACTTGTGCGCGCCGGGCTCGTGGACCACGTCCGCCGCCTGCGTGCGATCACCGGCCTGGAGGCCATCGCGCTCACCACCAACGGCACGCTGCTGCCGCGATTCGCGGCCGAGCTGCGCGAAGCGGGACTCTCGCGCGTGAACATCTCGCTTGACTCGCTCGACCCGGACGTCTTCTCGCGCATGACGCGCGGCGGCGACCTGGCCGACGCGCTGGCAGGCATCGAATCGGCGTTCTCCTCCGGGTTCGCCCCGGTCAAGCTCAACGTGGTCGTGGTCCGCTCGCTCGCACAGGACCTGCTCGGCTTCGCGAAGATGACGCTTGCCCGCCCGCTGCACGTGCGCTTCATCGAGTTCATGCCCATAGGCGACGATGCCGAAGAGGGCGGTGCGTGCATCGGCGATGGCGGCAAGGCCGCCACGGCAGAAGGCTTCCACTGGACGCGCGCCGACCACATGCCTTCCGAGGAGGTGCTCGCGGTTCTCTCGGCAGGCGGTAAGGCTGAAGGTCTCGGTGAGCTGCAGCCTGTGGAGCGCGGTGATGCGCCGGGCGGCTGGGGACCTGCGAGCTACTACCGCTTCGCGGGCGCAGCGGGTACGATCGGGGTCATCAGCCCGCTTTCGCACCACTTCTGCGATCGGTGCAACCGACTGCGGTTGACCGCCGATGGCAGATTGCGCGCGTGTTTGTTCTCCGACGAGGAGATCGACGTGCGCCAGGCCCTGCGCGAGGGGTCCGACGAGGATGTCAGAGAGCTCGTGCGGTCCGCACTGCACTTCAAACCGAAAGACCATGGCAGCCGGATCGGTACGGCCCGCCGGATGTCGCAGATCGGAGGTTAGCCGATGCCTGAAGAGCTTACTCATATCGACAAGACCGGGGCGGCGAGGATGGTGGATATCTCGGACAAGCCTGTGACCAGCAGGACCGCCGTTGCTTCCGGCTTTATCAGCATGCAGCCAGCGACCGTTGAGGCGATCGTGGACGGGAAGGTCCCCAAAGGGGACGTACTCGCTGTCGCACGCGTCGCAGGGATCATGGCGGCCAAGCGTACCAGTGACCTCATCCCGATGTGCCATCCGCTCGCAGTGACTCACGCTTCAGTTGAGCTTGAGCCTTCACTCGGCGCGCGTCCGGGGATCGCCATCCGCGCTACGGTCGCCACCGACGGCAAGACCGGCGTCGAGATGGAGGCGCTTACGGCCGCAACCGTCGCCGGGCTGACGCTCTATGACATGTGCAAAGCGATCGACAAAGGGATGGAGCTCAGTGACGTGAAGGTCATCGCAAAGAGTGGCGGCACCAAAGGAATCTCCTTCGGCACGATCGAATCGATCAACGTCTCCGAAGGCAAGGGAGTCCGCAAGACGCCGGTCGAGAGCGCGACGCTGGTTGCCGGAAGCGGACTCAGCGCCGATGCCCACGCCGGGGATTGGCACCGCCAGGTCTCACTGCTGGCCGCCGAATCGATCGACAAGATGGTCGCACTCGGCCTCGATGTCACCGCCGGTGACTTCGCCGAGAACATCACAACCAGCGGGATCGACCTGGTCAGCCTGCCCGTGGGCACGGTGCTCCGCGCCGGAGACGACGCCGTCATGGAGGTCTCGCAAATCGGCAAGGAGTGTCACACACGCTGCGCCATCTACTACCAGGCCGGCGACTGCGTCATGCCCAAGGAGGGCATCTTCGCCACGGTGCGCACCGGCGGCGTCATCCGCCCAGGCGACCGCATCTGGGTCGAAAGCACCCCCACTCCCGCACCCGAGGCCGAGGCCACCCCATGAGGCCGCTAACGGTCGCGATCGTGACCTGCTCGGATTCGCGCTTCGCAGGCGATGCCGAGGACACGGCCGGCCCGGCACTCGCCGAGCAGGTCGTCGCGCTCGGCTGGCAGGTTGTCGCCAGCAGGCTGGTTCCCGATGACCGGGCGGGCATCTCGGCAGCTATCGTCGAACTCGCCGATGAGGTCGGGGCCGACGTCGTGCTCACTACCGGCGGCACCGGTTTCGCTCCGCGCGATGTGACGCCCGAGGCGACTCTCGATGTCTGCGACCGCAACGCTCCGGGCATCGCCGAGGCGATCCGCGCGAGCTCGATGCAGGTCACCCGCCGAGCGATGCTCTCGCGGGGAGCCGCAGCCCTGCGGGGTTCGACGCTCGTGATCAACCTGCCCGGCAGCCACAAGGGCGCACTCGAGTGCCTGGGTTTCGTCGCTGACCAGCTCGAGCACGCCATCGCGATGGTCGAGGGCGGCGGCCACCAGGGATGACGTCGCCAGCGACAGAGAATCCGATCCGCTATTTCGACCATGCGGCCTCGTCGTGGCCCAAACCCGATGCCGTCATCAAGGCGATGGACCTCGCCATGCGTGAGCTGGGCGGAAACCCCGGCCGTGGCGTCCACGAACTCGCTCTTCGCACCTCGCGAGCGGTCTTCGAGGCGCGCGGCGCCTGCGCGCGCTACCTGGGCGTGCCCGACGCGCGCGACCTCATGTTCGTGCCCTCGTGCACGGCCGCGTGCAACCTGGTGCTCAAGGGCCTGCTGCGCCCGGGCGACAGGGTCGTCGTCGGCTCGATGGAGCACAACGCCATCACCCGGCCGCTCGCGACACTCGCCGCCGCCGGTGTTGAAGTGGTCGTGGTGCACGCCGACCCCACCGGTTTCATCGATCCCGACCACGCCGAGAAGGCCGTGGCCGCCGCGCCCACCCGCGCGGTGATCTGCCAGCACGCCTCCAACGTCACCGGCACGATCCAGGCGGTGGGCGACCTCGCCGACATCGCACACGCCCACGGGGCGGTGATGATCGTCGATGGCGCGCAGGCCGGGGGGCACCTGTCGGTGGACCTAGGCTCGCTGGGCGCCGACGCCTACCTGCTCTCGGGCCACAAGGGCTTGCTCGGACCGCAGGGCATCGGCCTGATGTACCTCTCAGCCCGGATCGACCCCGATCCGCTCGTCGAGGGCGGGACAGGCGGAGCGTTCTCGCTGGAAGAGGGCGAAACTGCCGAGCGACCCGAGCGCTACGAGGCGGGGACCCTCAACACGCCGGGAATCATCGGCCTGGGGGCGGGCGTCGGCTTCCTCGGCGAGCACGGCGAGGAGCTGCGAAGGCTCGAGCTGGAGTTGACGTTCAGGCTCATCGAGGGGCTGGCGCAGACTCCGGGAGTGCGAGTGCTTGGACCGCCGACAGGCGTGGAACGAGTGCCCGTCGTGAGCATCGTCCACGACAAGCTCGCAGCCGACGAGATCGCCTTCGCTCTCGACAGACAGGCTAGAATCGCCTGCCGACCGGGACTTCACTGCAGCCCCTGGGCGCACAGGACCGTCGGGACGCTTGAGAGCGGGACGGTGCGCTTCTCGATCGGGCACGGCATCTCGGTCGCTGACGCCGACTATCTGATTGGGAGTCTGGAGCGGGTCGTCGCGAGTCACTGAAGCCCGTTCGCGCCCGGTATCCTCGGCTGGGGGCGAAATGTGTTGACGTTACCCTCCGCCTTTCCTATCCTGCGAGTAACCGGCAAAGTATTGAATATCAGTGATCGCACGAGTCGCATTGGATGGTGGCGATTTTGTACAGGGGTCAAGGGTCAGGACTGCATGACTGTCTGCTTCGACTGTCCGATTCAGCGGAGCGATTCCATGCGTATGCAGCGTCGATAGTGCTGGCCGCGCTAACATTGGCTGCCATTGCAATGACTCCTACGCTCGCAATCGCACAACCCCCTCTGCCTGAGACGACCGCTGTCACCACCGTGACCATCGAGGGCTACGACGTCGACTTCACGCTCCCCACCGCAGCCAGAGCTGGCTGCATGGTGTGTCATGCGGATGAGGACCTCACCCGCATCAGGGACGGTCGAGTCATCAGCTACTTCGTCGATCCCTCGCAATTCGAGGCTTCCGCGCACGGGGAGATCCAGTGCGTCGGCTGCCACCTGGACTTCGCCTTCGTAGCACCTCACGCACAGCTTGGAACCGACTGGCAGTCGGTAGCAGGCTCTGCTTGCAAGAACTGTCACGAGGATCAGGCACTCGATGTCGGCAGGGGAGCACACCGCGCCGAGACTGACCCCGAGGCATTGGCGGACCCGGACGCACCCAGGCGTCCGTTGTGCAGCGACTGTCACGGTAGCCACCAGATCGGATTCCTCAGCGAGAGCCCTGCCGGACGTGCCGAGATGCGCGCTCGGGGGTGGGAGGTGTGCGGTCGCTGCCATGAGGACTACTGGTACTCGTACGATGACTACTATCACGGCGCGGCCTACAGGCGGGGTGCGACCGACGCTCCCGCATGCTGGGATTGTCATGGATATCACGACATCCGTCCGGCCGATGACCGTCAATCGATGGTCAACGAGCGACGCCTGGTTCAGACATGCTCGCCATGCCATCCGGATGCGAACGAGGCTTATGTCGACTACGCCCGGTTCATCCATGGCCGCGAGGAGATATCGGACGAGGTATTCCTCGCAAGGTGGGCTGACTGGCTGCGCCAGGCCATGAGCGAATTATTCGCCCGATAAGCGCAAAAGAAGGACTCCGGTGAAGTTTCGGATCTTAGCGACCATCGCAGTGGCTGTGCTGATAGCGGGCACGGCTTTGTTCTGGCGACCCGCAACGGGTGAGACCTTGGACGATGGCAGGGTGAACGTCACCGCTCTGCCGACGCGCAACTTCGATTGTCGCCCGTGCCACATGGAAATCGCCCAGTCCGATCTCAGGGGCCTGGCCTTCAATCACCAGGAACATCCGCCCGCAGAGTGCGCTGCCTGTCATGTGCGTCCGGCTCACGAGGCCGACAGGACTTATCGCCCTGACATGCAGACCTGCTTCGCCTGCCACGGGATGCTCCATGGACCGCAGTTGGTCATGGCATCCGGCACATGCTCGACCTGCCACACCCCCGAACACACATTGCGACCGGCGAGTCACGTCGAAACGTGGGTGGATGAACCCCATGCCGTCGCCAGCGAACGGGTCGGCGTTAACTCCTGCATGATGTGTCATGTGGCTGCGACAGATTGTGATGCCTGTCATGCTGAACTCGTTCCCGAGGTCGGACCGATGCCCAGCATCTACCTGCGCCTGCTACCCGAAGAGCCAGTGCTACCCGATGTTTGGATCGACACCACCGAAGAAGTGACGATGAGTCAGTGTGCGTACTGTCACACCACCGTCGATGAGACACGGGATGAAAGGATTATCTTCCCGCACGATCCACACCTGGAGCGGGATTACGATTGCGCAGCATGCCACGAGGTCTTCCCTCATCAGCAGGACACGACCGTGGTCCCGGACATGCTTTCATGCTACCGGTGCCATGGCCTCACCCATGCCGCTCAGGGCGAAGTCGCGACAGAAGAGTGCGGAGCCTGCCATCCTCCGGCTTTCAATCTCGTCCCCGCGGATCACACGACGGCTTTCATGTCCGGAGTCCACACACAGACCGCCGAAGCTCAAATGGAGTCGTGCACGATGTGTCACACATCGACATTCTGCACCGACTGCCATGTCGGCGGAGCTCAGATGGCCGACGGTCGAGTCAGCGAGCCCGTGATACCCGAACTTCACTATGCTCGGGAGTGGATCCCCGACCACGGTCAGGACTTCCTCGGCCAACGTGGGGCATGCTCGATATGCCACACATCCCAGTCGTGCGAGATGTGCCACACGACGTCGATGCCGCATCCACCGGCGTGGCTTTCACAGCATACGGTGCAAAGTGCTCAACCACTGGCGGATGACTGCAACGTCTGCCATACCGATCGGTCGTGGTGCCAGGATTGCCATCACGAGACCGTCGCCGACCTTGAGTTGCTGCAGGAGAACTGTGTGGAGTGTCACGTGGAGATGGAAACAGAGCCGGCTACCGAGATCGATGATGCGCGCCTGGCCGAACATGCGGTTCACTTCAACGTCCAGGAGCGGGTTGGAAGGGCGTATGTCTGCGATGACTGCCACACCCAGTTCCAAGTGCGCCCGATCCCCGGCCCGGCAGCACCCGCCCAGGCGCACGATGTCCGGCTATGCTACGAGTGCCACGGTAACCTCGGCATCGACAATCTGCTCATCGCTCCCTATCCGGGGTCGGAGCTATGTCGGCGCTGTCACGACGACCTCAGACTATGATCCCAAGATGCATCTCGAACTTGAGACGCCGAAAGGAGCAACGCCACAGTGGATGCACGCGATGACAATCCTCGGCGTCTAGACATAGCCATCAAGGTAGCCATTGGAGGCCTGGTCTTGGCGCTGGCTTTCCTCGCTTATGTGATAATCGCGACCGAGCTTCAGCAGCGGGCCGCCACACCGGCGGCTAGGGCCATCGCGAACCTGGAGCAGATTGTGCGCGACGACCCCAACGACCTCGGTGCACGCTTGAATCTGGCCGACGCCCTACTGGCGGCCGGGAGCTTCCGCGCCGCCTCCGAGCAGTATCAGGAGGTCTTGAGCGCCCAAGCCGATGACCCTCGGGCCCTTGCTGGACTGGCGTTCATCGCGATGGAGCAGGGCGAGTGGCTGACCGCCGAAGGATACTGGCGCAGGATCATCGAGGTACTCACGGACGGTCGCTTCGACGCGGTCGATCAACGGTTGGAGAGGGCCTATCGGCATCTCGGGGCTACGCTGATGGAGCGCCAAGAGTACGAGGAGGCCATCAAGTACCTGCGTGAGGCTACGCGCGTCCGAAGGGATGTCGCGGACACCTACTTCCTGCTCGGTATCGCTTACCGCGAGATCGATTCGCCCGTGCTCTACCGTGAGAACATCCAATTCGCGCTGCGGTTCGACCCGCTTCGGCCAGACGCCAACTACGAATACGGCCGGATCCTCCTCGCCGACGGAGACACCGCGGGCGCTGCCGAGAGGTTCCGTGTCGCAGCCGAGAACGCGCCAGCCGATCGCACCGAGCCACAGGAGGCTTTGGCTGAGCTGGGGACCGCCCCTGCCAGGCTGCAAAGCGCCTCCGAGCTTGCCTCGGTAGATGCCAGCGCAGCCCTGAGCGAGGCGAGGATCGCAGCCGCGATCGACCCTGAAAGCGTTGAAGCGGCCCGTCTTGTGGCGACTCTGTACGAGCGCCTCGACAACCGTGAGGCCGCTTTGGCGTGCAAAGCGCCTCCGAGCTTGCCTCGGTAGATGCCAGCGCAGCCCTGAGCGAGGCGAGGATCGCAGCCGCGATCGACCCTGAAAGCGTTGAAGCGGCCCGTCTTGTGGCGACTCTGTACGAGCGCCTCGACAACCGTGAGGCCGCTTTGGCGGGCTGGCAGAGAGTGCTTGTCCTGGTTCCAGGTGACCCCGAAGCGCTGTCGGGATCGGAGCGTTTGCAGCCACCCGCGCAGTAGAACCCACCCTAGAGGAGGAATGTTTTTGTGAGTGAGCCCACAGACATCAAACCAGATGATGGAGTGTCCGGGCGCGGATCCCGCTCCAAGACCCGGCAAATCGTATTGCTGGCGGTCTTGCTCGCGCTTATCGCTTTGGTGCTCTTCGCTTCGTGGTATTACCTCACCCACCGTCGCCTGCCGATCCCGCGCATCGGAATCGACGCAGCCGAGATCGTGGCCCCACCCGAATTCCAGTTCGCAATCGCCGGCCCCCGAGGTCCCGATGCCTTGACCCGCCCAATCGGGGTCGCAGTGCTCGGCGACAGCGTGTACATCACCGACACGGACGCCCGCGCCGTCAGGGTCTACTCACTCAATGGCGAGTACCGCTTCTCCTTCTCGGCGATTGGCGACGGCGAGTACGAGAGCCTCGGGAATCCTCACCACATCTCGGCAGGGCCGGACGGGAATATCTACGTCTCGGACCGCCGCCATCGCTCGATCTTCGTCTTTTCCGCCGACGGAACGTTCATTCGCCGAATAGCACCGACCGGAACCGATGAGCAACTGTGGAGCCCGCTGGGGACCACCTTCGACGCACAGGGCAACATCTGGGCGACCGATGTCGGAATCGCCGAAAACCACAGGGTCATCGCATTCGACCCCCAGGGTGTCGAGATTCAACGATTCGGCTCCACCGTTATGGTGGAGCAGATGATGGAGAGCCCGGGCCGGTTGTTCTTCCCCAATCACATCGCTATCAGCGATGACGGTCGGGTCTTCGTCAGTGACAGCAACAACAGGCGCGTTCAGGTCTTCGACAAGGAGGGTGAGTTCGACTACATCATAGCGACGGCGGGCATACCCCGTGGCCTCGCGATAGATGAACAGGACCGTCTGTATGTGGTCGACGCCCTAGCGCACGCAATCGATGTCTACGACCTGGATGGCAACAAGATCACTAGCTTCGGGGGACGGGGGATAGGCCCTGGCCAGTTCTCGTTCGCCAACGCAATCGACTTGGATGCGGCTGGCAGGATCTACGTCACCGACCGAGAGAACCACCAGGTCCAGGTCTGGGAGTGGCCGCAGCAGGCCATAGTGCTCCCAGTTCCACCGGGCTTCCGCGTTGAGACGCTTGCATGGCTGTTGCCGCTGCTGCTCTTGCCCTTGCTGCCGTTCCTACTCCGTCGACGTAAGTTCGTAGTCACGGAGGACTTCGTCGATGCACTGATTGAAGCCGGTCGAGTGGATCTCTTGCGCCGTAGGTTCCGCATGTTTTTGACGCCCGAGCAGATCCATCCGGCATTCGCTGGAAGACTGATCGAGGGCGACGATCTGGGCAAGTTGATCCGGAAGTCCGCCTTCTCGGACTCGGATGCTCGGGTTCTCGTAGCCAAACATGGCCTAGGCTACGAAGATGCAGCCCTGCTGGTGCTGGCGAAACGCGCCAAGAGACTTTGCACCCAAGATGCGCGGCTGGCGAGCCAGGCCCGACGTCTGGGAATCGAGGTCTTCGATGTCAAGGGATACGTTGAACGCTTTGGAAAGACCGTCCGTCGCTAGGCTGTTCGGTGAGCACGAGAATTTCTTGACGCCTTAGCGCATCAGGCGTATAGTATTTGCAGAGCTTGTAACGGATGTTACTAGAGGGCCGGCAGCCCGATCCGCTTTACAGGCTAACCGCAAGAAAGCTGGGCTTTCATGCGAGACCTTCGGGGTAAGGAAGTGAATGGTTTGATGCAAACCGCAAAGACCGGCTCAACAGGATTGGGGATCTTAGCCCCTGGTTGGCCGGTCTTTTCTTGCTCCCCACCTCTTGCTGACGTCTTTCAGAGGTCGGTGATGCCGCCCCCCAACTGAACGCGACCGCGTGATTTCCCCAACGAAAGTGGGTATGTCCGGTTATAGGATCGAGAAGTGAAGGAGGGAAGGACACATGGACGAACTTGACCACAAGAAGGAACCGCGTAAGGGGATGAGTCGAAGGGACTTCCTCAAGACCGGTGCTGCTGCAGCTGCTGCCGCGGCAGTCGGCGCGGATTTCGCTCTCCACCCGGCTTCTGCGTCAGCAGCACCGGTTGCAGAGACCTACCACACGACCTGTCCGTACTGTTCGGCGAGTTGTGGACAGCTTATCGATGTCGATGCAACCGGAAACGTGATCGACGTCTACGGCGACCACATGTCTCCGCTGAACACTGGTGGCCTGTGCTCGAAAGGTGCCGGCGGTTTCCAGCTGGTGAACAATCCGCGTAGACTGGGTGCTTTCCCCGGCCCCCATCCGGAAAACAATGTGTTTGCATTCGACCCAGCGTTCACCGATGGCGTCGCCTACAGGAGGACCGGAGACGGCCCATGGAGCAAGGTGGCACTGACTGATGCGATGACTGATATCGCGGCCAGGATGGTTGCCGCACGCGGACCGGTTACGCCCGCCAACGGACACAACAGCAAGAGCGTGGCCTTCTTCGGCTCCTCGCACCTGAACAACGAGCAGAACTTCAGTTATCGCCGCCTGATCGCTCAGTTCGGAACATCGAACGTCGAGCATCAGGCTCGACTTTGACACTCGTCCACGGTGGCCGGTCTGGC
Organism: Actinomycetota bacterium; assembly: GCA_023488435.1. NCBI lineage: Bacteria > Bacillati > Actinomycetota > Actinomycetota bacterium. The sequence continues at coordinate 33,374 of JAMDCK010000023.1, read as the reverse complement.
CGCCGCGTACGGGCGTGGTGCGATGTCGAACACATGGAACGACCTCGGCAACTCGTCGCTCATAGTCGTAATGGGCGGTAACCCCGCCGAGAACCACCCGATGAGCATGGCGCACATCAACCGAGCTAGGGCAAAGGGCGGAAAGCTGCTCGTGATCGATCCTCGGAAGACGAGGACCGCAACCGTGGCAGACAGGTTCATCAGGATACGCCCAGGGACGGATATTGCGTTCTGTAACGCCGTGTCCAGAGGGATCATCGCGAACCTGGAGGCTCGCCCGGCGTCCGATCCTGTCAGGATGAGGTTCTTCGAGTACCTAAACTGGTCGGCACCTGCAAACTGGGCAGCAGGCGGAGCCGGGATGTTCTTCACTGACGGCGCACCGGGCTCGGCAAGCACTCCTTCTGCCGTACCCAACTGTTCGCGTCACACGGACGCGCGCTTCATCTTGCGCGCCGACGGCACCGACTACGAGCGCGAGACGATCGTCGCTTCAACGGGCCTTCCTGCAGTTGGTGGCGAGCCAGCCAACACGATCATCTCGAACTTCCCCAGGCGGGCAACTGATGTGACCAGCGACCCGAACACGGTGTACAACCGCTTGAAGGCGCACCTGGATCCCTACACTCGGGAGGCTGCGGCTGACATCTGTGGATGTACCGTTGATGATCTCGACTACGTCATCAATGCCTACATTGAGAATGGTCGCTGCTCATCTCCGGGTCACCCTGTCACCGGTTCCCAGTTCGGTACGGGATCCCAGGACCCCCGAGTCCCAGGCTACAAGGCCACGACGATGCTCTATGCGATGGGTCTCACCCAGCACACGCATGGCGCTCAGAACGTGAGGGCTTTCAGCGTCCTGATGTCCTTGACGGGCAACTTGGGACGCGCTGGTGGAGGAATCAACGCCTTGCGAGGCATCCACAACGTCCAAGGCTCGACGGACAACGGGAATCTCTTCAACCTGATCCCGTTCTACTCGGGCAACCCAAGCACGATGACAAGCGCTGACCCGAATGCGTTCGGTAAGTACATGGACGGCGGACTTTGGGGCGTGCCGGTCAATGGGAGCGGCGTGAGGACCAACATGAACGGCTCCTACGACGACGCCTACAACACGGCTGCGCTCAGTTTGCAACAACGTGGATTCCTCAACATGACCTACAACTTCTTCGGAAGTCCGGCGTGGATGAGCACCCCAGTGGCGAACCGAGCCCGCACCAATGCGCTCTACGATCTGTGGCCCAAGACCAACGGCGATCATCACATCGAGATGTTCAGAAAAGCAGCTGCTGGTGAACTGAGGGCCATCGTGATGTGGGGCATGAATGTTGCCGTCACCGAGGCTCGCCTGAAGAACATCCGCGACGGCATCTATGCGCTGGACACGCTGGTAGTAGTCGACATGTTCGAGACCGAGACGGCTGCACTGCCGAGGAAGCCCGATGGCGTCACGTACCTCTTGCCCGCGTGCTCCTACGTCGAAGAGGCCGGAAGCTCCGCTAACTCAGGGCGCGTGCTGCAGTGGCGCGAGCGAGCCACCAAGCCGAAGGGCAACAGCAAGTCAGACATCGAGCTTCTGTTCCGTCTTGCTCACGCACTGGATGGCGCCGGTGCATTCTCGCACCTCACCGCCGCTTGGACGGATTTGGGCCTTACGTTCACGAGTGCCTACCAGACGCTATACGGCGATCGATACGGCTGGACTCCCGGTGGAGCGACAGCGTTCGAGGACGTCAGTGGAGAAGCCGAGATCTGGCGTGGTGCAGAAACCGCACCGAGGACGGGTCCCGTCTACGGCTCGGAGTGGATTACCGAGCAAATCTACCGTGAGACCTGTACGCCGGGGACCGGTGCCGGCTGGTTGGTGACGGGTGGATACAGCCTTGACCGGACGACGAACAGACATGCTGGCCAGGATCCTTGGCTGTTGAACAATCGTGCGAAGCAGCGCGTGACCACTGACCCGAATGGCACCCTTGCGTATCCAGCTTGGGGATATGCCTGGCTGGTCAACAGGCGCGTTCTGTATAACAACAACGAGGTCCCCGGGGACGTCATCGACTGGTTCATGGGACCGGACTCGGTGCAGCGCATTTTCGTCACGAGCGCTACCCGTTCTGGCCGCGACCTCAACTACTCGCGCTGGTTCAGGTACTACCATCGCTTGGCCGATAAGCCGGACGTGGCGTTCATCGGCCAGCCATACACCAATCCGGCGAGCCCTCACTTCCAAGGCGGGCATTCGCTGTCGGGTAGGTTCCCTGGGCACACGGAGCCGTACGAGTCGCCTAGGCCGGACTTGGTTGCCGCCTGGGGTCGCAACACGCGTGGGACAGGTCAGTGGGACCTTATCAGATCGGACACCCCTCTTGCTGGAAGAGGCGGGATCAACGTGGCCGATTACCCACTGGTCCTGACGACCATGCGCTCCGTAGAGCACTTCCAGGGTGGACCGATGACCCGCAACAACGCTGTCAACGTCGAGTTGGAGCCCGATCCGTGGATCGAGATCAACTCGATTGATGCGGCAGCATTGGGAATCAAGACGGGTGACTGGGTCAACATCATCACATGCCGGAGCGATTCGATCGCAGACCAGAACGCCGCCACCCCCGGTAGCGGTCAGTTCGCGAAAGGATTCCGGGCAAAGGTCGGCGTAGGACTCCAGAACAACCAGAGAGTCGGCCGTGGAGTGGTGGCGATTCCGTTCCACTGGGGCGACCGAGGTCTCTCCAAGGGGTCTCGTGCCAACGACCTATGTCATGACGCTTTCGATGCGAATACGATCATTCCCGAATACAAGGCCCTGCTTTGCAGGATCGAGAAGGCATAAGGAGGTGATGAGCGGTGGCTAATGTAATGGCGGTCTTTCAAGACGTAGACAAGTGTATTCGCTGCAATGGATGTACCATTGGTTGCAAGCGGACGTGGAAGATGATGTCTCTGAACCCGGGTGTCCATAGGGTCGCACCGGATGACAGGATGGTCATCAACTCGCAGAAGCGACTGGACATGGGTCCCTTCATCAGGTTCAGTTGCTGGCACTGCCCCGATCCTCCCTGTGTGAAGCGGTGTCCGTTCACGGCACTCGCCAAGCAACCCAACGGGGCCGTGTCCATCGATCCAGTCAAGTGCACCCCAGGTGCAACGAACAGGGCAGGTGTGCAGTGCACCCGTCAGTGTGTTGCGGATTGTCCACACGGCGGATACCCGCGAGTAGGGGTAGGAAACGAGCGGTTCCCGACTGCAAAGGCGTGGAAGTGCACTCTGTGTCATGGGCGGGCTGGAGCAACAGCACAGCTTGATCCTGCATATGGCAATCCACTGCCTACGACCCGGAACCACACGAGACTCAGCAACCCTCCGGTTCCGGAGACGGCACATGAGCCCACTTGCGTGTACACATGCCCAGCAAAGGCGATGATGTGGGATACTAGAGCCAACATCCGCGAGTGGATTCGCACAGGTGGATACCTTTCGTTCCAAGGTAACGGCAGCGTGATGTGGGCAAGCAAGAACTATGTCCTTGCCGCACCCCGGGCCAATCCGCTGGATCAAAGACGAGTCGGGTCGCTGATGTCGACGGTACTCACACAGTCGGTCGCCCAAGCCGCAGTGGTACCTGCGCTCGTGGCAGGAGGCGTGTTCTCCGTGATTGCACGAAGGATCAAACTTGCCGAAGAAGCCGCTACCGAAGGAAAGGGGTGATCTGAGATGCGCCGAATCAGACTTCTAGTCTTTGTGTCAGCCTTGGCGGTGCTGGTGTTCGCCCTGACGCCCGGGGTGGCGATGGCCAATTTCGGTCCGCACGGTGGATACTCCATGGACACGGATTCGTGTGCTGGATGTCACCGGGCCCATACCGCTGCGAGTGGCATCACATGGACCAGAGCGGACAACACCCAAGGCAGTGCGCTTCTCATGAGCACTGCAAGTGAGGTGTATCAGTTCTGCTACACGTGCCACGATTCCGTTGGACTGGGCGCAGACACGAACGTTGAAGAAGGCATCTACGAAGGAACCCTGGCTGGCAACATCACCGGTGGTCGCCTCAACGCTGGAGGGTTCGACTCAGGGATGTTCCCGACCTCGCACATGTACACCGGTGCATCATGGTTCGCTTACGGTGGAGCCACGGATTCCGATCTACTCGGCAACCTGAGTGACGGCGATCCGCAGATCGTCATGAGCTGCACCTCCTGCCATGATGTGCACGGTAGTTCGAACTACCGACTCCTCAAGGACAGGGTGAACGGACGCACGGTGGGTGGTTACGATCCGACAGCTCCGGGGGCCACGCCAGAGAACCCCATGCCGACGCCTTGGGTTGTTTCCGCCGAGCCTGGATACCCAGCTATGGGATGGCTCCTGCATGAGCCTGGCGCTGCTCAGATGGCAGCCTACCAGCCCAACTACACCACACCTCTGCATGCGAAGCCTCCGGGGCTGGACACGGCTAGGGGAATCAGCGGCTGGTGCTCGGCTTGTCACATCCAGTACATGCAGCCTACAGGTGCGGTCTTCGACACCAGCCTGACCCCTGGCGAAGGCGGAAATGAGACGCTGGTTGTGGACACTGCAAGGGGTTATGACTCAGGCGATGGATTCGGAGCGGCTGTCCGACACAGGCATCCCATCAACGTCGATCTCGCCGGCTACCTCGGCCCGCGTCCGATCAACGTCAACGCACCGGGGCTCGCGCTTTCGCATGACCCGGAAAACGCTGGTACCAACGATTCATCGGACTGGATGAGCTGCTTGACGTGCCACGTAGCACACGGCTCGTCATCTGAGATGACGGGTTATGCTAACGTAGCTGATTCACGGGATCCCCAGCCCAACAGTGGCACTGGAGGCGTACCCCCCAGCGGAGGCAATTCATTGCTAAGGCTCGATAACCGCGGAGTGTGCCAGTCCTGCCACAACAAGTAAGAAGCTCGACGTAGTAAGGGTACGACCAAAGAAAGCTGTATAGCCAGATGGAAGGGCCGGGGGTTACCCGGCCCTTCCGATGGAAACAGGTGAGACAACTTTGAGCAAACGCATCAGAGCAATCCTTTCGATGGGTCTGCTGCTAGCTTTGGCCGCCGCCTCTGTCGGTTTGACCGGCTGCCAGCAGCGGCAGTCCACAGTGACCGTTCGAACCGGCGAGATCGTGCTTTGCACCGAAGGCGAGATCGTTTCGGACACCACCGTCGAGAAGGAGGTGCCCGCAGATGAGGTCGACCAGTACAAGGTCACCACTCGTGTTGAGGTGTGCGATCTGCATGCAAAGCTCGCTGCCCTCTACGCGGATGGCCAGCGGGCACTCGACTCGGGTGATCTACAGGGCGCACAGCGGCTTCTAGCAGAAGTGGTCGCTCAAGACCCGAGATTCCGAAGGGCCCCGCAACAACTGGCTGACCTCGAAGCAGGCCGGACACCTCCGGTAGACGTAGCCATCGTGCCCCGCCCGGGGACTTCGCCACGTCCCACCACGCCGGGCGTCACACCACCGGCTCCCGATGGCGGCGGTGACCGAACCGATGCTCCGCCTCCCGTAGACGAGGGTCCAATTTCATTGTTCCTGCCCTACACGCCTGACACTCTTCCTGGCCTCAATGGACAAGAACTGATTGTGGACGCCTTCGTGTTCACTAGACACTATGTGCCGACATCACAGGACACATTCCGAGGATTCGTTGTGGTGGTGGAGCAATTCGCAGATGCGGCTGCTGCCAGAAAGCGGATGGATACAGCGATCCGATCGAGCTATCCGCAGGCCGGCAGGTCGTTCACGCTGAAGGGAGATCCCGCATATTTCGGGGTGAACGGACCAGTTGCAGTCGTGGCCTTCTTGCAGGGGAACCTGCTGGTGGCTCTCGAAGGAACCGCAGTCGGCGATGATGGTGCTCGGATCGAACGCGATATGATGACACTTGCTGAAAGACTCGCACGATGAACTTACCGGCGATTGTGCGCCTTGTTCTCGCTGTGGTTTTGGCGTTCGCCCTGGTGCCCCCGATGCCGGCGGCTCATGCGGTTTGGACCATTGACGCAGGCAAGATCACAGTCAATCTCAATGCGGTGGCTGTCGCGGATGATGTCATCTTCGCCGCCGGAGAGGCGGGAACTATCCTCAGGAGCACCGACGCCGGTGCTACCTGGGATCGCGTGAACAGTGCTACGGGACATACGATCACCGGAATAGACTTCGCAGACTCTCAGAATGGATGGGCAGTCACGCTGGCCGGAGCGGTCTTCCGTACAACCGATGGGGGTCAGAGTTGGTCTCTGATCTCCAATGACCTTGCCGGACTGTTCTACGTAGCCGAACAGATGCATGGAATCAGCGCCCTGAGCACCTCGGTGGTAGCGGTTGTGGGAGGTGCGCAGGGTACGCAGCCCGCCATCTGGACCAGCTCCACCGGAGCCCGTGATTGGGGTACGCCGCACCTGGCAGGCTCGCATGACCCGCCGGCAGACGCCCCACCCTTTCCGCGCGACGGCTTAGGCTACTTTTACGGAATTGATGCGGTGTCGCCCACGCGGGCATGGGCGGTAGGGCATGACTTTTTGCTCATCCCCAATAGAGCGATCGTTTGGCGGATGGATGGCGGGAACTGGACAGAGCAGAGCTTCTCCGGCGAGACGGGTGCCTTCTTCGATGTCTCTTTCGCCGACACAGACAGCGGCGTGGCAGTTGGTGAGGCCGGTAGGATTCGTAGCACTGACAATGGCGGTGCGTTGTGGACGGCGCGGAACTCAGGCACCTCGGTGTCGATCAATGCCGTTTCAATGGCCTGGGGGACCACTTCGGGATGGGCCGTTGGGCAGTCGGGAACCATCCTGCGCACCACGGACCCAGGTGTCACTTGGTTCGCCCAGACCTCAGGATCGACTGCCCACTTGAGAGATGTGGTCGCAATCGACGCTACGAGTGGAGTGGCCGTAGGTGATGGTGGGCTGATTGTGCGCACCACCGATGGAGGCCTGACCTGGAGTGCTCCAGTGCCACCGTCGGCTCCGGTGAGGGTGCGAGTGGATGGTGCGGATCGATTCGCAACGGCCCTGGCTGCAGCAAAGCTCGTGTATCCTGCATTGCAGCCGATGCCGCCAGGACCTGACGGCCAAAAGACGGTGATAGTCGCTTCAGGGACGAACTGGCCTGACGCGCTTGCGGCGTCAGGGCTAGCTGGTGCTCTTGAGGCTCCAGTTTTGCTTACTCGCCCCGACAAGCTACCTGCCGAAGTCGCCGATTACATCCGTGGCATAAAGGCGAACAGGATCATCATCGTCGGCGGGACGGGGGTCGTCAGCAAAGATGTGCAAGCCCAGCTGGCAGAGATAGTCGGCTCTCAGAATGTTCGCAGAATCGGCGGCGCTGATCGCTACGCTACCGCACACTTGATTGCGAGCGCGACGGTCTCCGTGACCGGAAGGCCGAAATGGGACGGCACGGCTTTTATCGCGACAGGAGGCAACTTTCCTGACGCTTTAGCCGCGGCTCCGTTAGCTGCTCACAGCGGGTATCCCGTCTACCTGGCGCACCCACAACGAGGAATCGACAGTGCTGTTCTTGAGGCAATGCGCGCGCAGGGTGTCACGAGGGTATATCTGCTGGGAGGGGAAGGAGCGGTAAGTCCTGACACAGAATCCAGCGTGGCCGATAAGAATATAGACATCGCCGGACGATGGGGCGGCCCGAATCGTTTCGCTACGGCTCGGGTCATAGCAGAGAGATCCATTGAGCGTGGCCTAGGCGTGAGTGATGTGGCTCTTGCTACTGGCCGCGACTTCCCCGATGCGATCGCTGGCGGTGTGGTCCAAGGACTGACAGGATCGGTCATGGTTCTCACAGAAAGCGAATCGCTGCACAATGAAGCCAGAGACCTCCTTACCGCAAACGCGGGTCGAATTGAGAGAATTCGTTTCGTGGGGGGGACGAGCGTACTGACCGAGCCCGTAAGAGCATCCGCTATACTCGCCGCAACCGCACCACGATGAGACACTCGTACGATTTTGACCGCACTGGAATTGCTTGTATACGTGGATTTCCAGTGCGTTTCGGGTTATTCGGCGATATACTGCTACTCAGTGTCAGTCACGTGATATACAACGTCTTTCCGGCAGTCAAGGACGGTCTCACGATGGTGCTAGGGATACCGCGACTCTTTGTCGCGTATTCGGGCAAGGGTGTTCGGCGCACCGGGTTCCTGGTGGCTACTGCATGCTGCGCCGCTATAGCCCTCGCTTGTGCCCCGGCAGTTCTAGCCACAACCGTCGTACCTCCCCATGTGCCTACCGAGCTCGAGACTGACGCATGCGCTATCTGTCATCGTGCCCACACAGCGGCGAGCGACATCACTAGGACCATCGAAGGCAGCTCCGGCGACACCACCCGCACTGCGCTCATTGTCGGCGTGTACTCGGGTGCCGCCGATACGCAACTATGCTTCTCATGTCACGGGGTCGAAGGCCTGGGCTCGGCAATCGACGTGCAATCGGATTTCGAGGCTTCCTCGGCGCACAGTATCGCTCCCTCGCCTTCCGAGTTCGGTCCATCGCCGAAGCGATGCTCTTCCTGCCACGACAGTCACGGCTCCCAGCGGATGCCCGGCGGGATGCCCTATCCGGCACTGCTGAGCGTGGTTGCAAGTCAGGGCAGCACCGTCACGATCAACTCCGGCGATGCTTTCTGCGCCGCGTGTCATGGCATCCGGGAGGGCAGTAGCTTCAGCGGCATCGAAGTATGGCGCAGGACCGCCCATGCTGCCGAGATGACCGCCCCGGCCTCCGGAACCGGTGTGACCTGCTCCAACTGCCATGTGTCCCACGGGTCTCCAGTCGCCCCGCTCATCAGGACCGTTGTCGCTCCGCCAGCCGCGCCATCGACTCAGACGGTTGCTGCCAATGATCGCACCTTCTGCTTCACTTGCCATGCGGGGGCTCAGGGCACATTCCCTGGCCGCACGGTGTTCGAGTTCACTGTTCACGGGATGGCTCCGGCAACTCTCGCGATCGCGGGCGAGTGGGCCTCGGCGGAATCAAGCCGCACCATCGGCGAATGCCAGACCTGCCACAATCCGATGGGGCGCACTGACACGGCGGGCAACCTCTTCCCGAGGTTGCTGGAGCGACCCGGCCGCGAACTTTGCGATGCTTGCCACAGCAGCACCTCCGCACTCGCGACGGTCGCAGCCGACATCGCGCAGTTCCGCTTCCCACCTGCCGAGGCACCCAGGCTTGAGGTCGCAGTCGCGTACAACGCTGGCCGTGAGCCGAGCGTTTTCGACCGACTTGCACTCTACTCTCAGCCGACGACAGGCACCGCACCTCAGAGATTGGTGGGACCCCGGGAGTTCGATGTCCCAGGGGTGGCTGCTGACATGGCCTCCGGCGACATTCGAGGACTGGGCTTCAGCGAACTTGTGATCGCGGACTCCGTCGCCCGCCGCTTGACGCTCGCGACACCTGATCCGCTGGCCGGGGTGACGGTTTCCACGGTTTCCATAACCACGACTCCATCGATGGTCGCCATCGGCGACGTGATCCTTGACGGCTCTGGAAGACCCGAGGTGGTCGTGGTGTCCCGCTCGGCAGATGCGACTGCCAACAGCACGCTTTGGCTCTACCGCTGGGATGCCACTGGCGGCGGACTTGCCGAGATCGGCGGCCCCATCGCGCTCGATGACGATGTGTCCGGAATCGCGATTGGGCGCTTGACCCGCGCCGACAGGAGCGACATCGCTATCACCGCCACAAGCGGCCCGTCGATCAGTGTGTACAGCGAGTCTGTGACGACCCCCGGGCAGCTAGGGGCGATCCCAGTGCGCAGCTACACCGCCACCGAGGGCGTCCTGGCGGGTCCGCGGGGCCCGAGCATCGGCGATGCGAGCCAGGACAGCCCCGGCAACGAGATCGCGGTTGCCAACTCGCTCGAGACTACGGACACGGTGTCGATCTTCAGCGTCAGCACCGGGTTGGTGGGGTCTTATGCTGCTACCGGACCGGCAGGAGCGGTCGCGTGGGACACGCTCATCGCTGATGTCCTTCCCGAAGTCGCAGGCGCCGAGACGGTCGTTGCTCTGCGCAACAGTGGCGGCACAAGTGGTATCAACGTGTTCGAGCGCGATTCCGCCGCTGGCCTCGTGACGCCTCCGGTTTTCTCGGCGACTGGGCTGGGTTATGCGACCGCCTCACTCGCGTTTGGCGATGTTGACTCGGCGGTTGGTGGCCGCGGTGAGCTCGTGGTAGCCAACGCTGGGTCCTGGGGCCCGCTGCGGACCGATCGCCATGTGGCCCCCTCGGTGCAGGTGTTCCGCGCGAACGCCGCGGGAGATGCGCTTGTAGCACCGGTGACTTACAGTGCCGGAGGCGCCGAGAGGGCCGGTAGCACGCCTGCCGTGGCAGTCGTCGACCTGGGAGGTGTCGGGGCTTCTCGGCATCCTGTGTCGGTCGCAAGGGACGCGACGCAGCCGTTCACCGCGCATGTCTCCACCGAGAGTCCACCGGCTGAGCTGCACGTCGAGTGCGTGGATTGCCACAGTCCGCACGCTGCGACAAGCACGCCTACCCCGCGAAATGCCACTGCACCCGCCGTTTACGGCACCCTGCGTGGAGTATGGGGTGTGGATGCGCGGTTCGATACGACTTCGACGATCACATACCTCCAGCGGCAAGGGGTCCGCTACGAGCACGAGGTCTGCTTCGAGTGCCACTCCGGCTGGAGTCGCGCTCCAGGAGGTCCGGATGACATCGCAATGCAGTTCAACGTGAACAACCCATCGTTCCACCTGATCCAGTCGGGCACATCTCAAGCCGAGAACACGCCAGGCTCGTTCGTAGCTACCACGCCGGCGTTGACGACCTCGACGGTGCTGTACTGTGTGGACTGCCACGGCAATAGCGACCCAACAAAACCGCGCGGCCCTCACACCAGCGAGGCCGCTCCACTGCTAAGCAGGGAGTACTGGGGCGCGCGTCCCGATGATGAGGCGATGCTGTGTTACTCATGTCACAGGTACACGGTTTACTTCACCGGCACCGAGGACCTTGTGCCCGCATCCACCAGCAACTTCAGAGACCCCAGCTTGGCTGAGCCCAGATTGCACTCGCTGCACACAAGTGGGGCAGGACTTGCGTGTTCTACCTGTCACGTGTCCCACGGCTCGCGACAGAACACACATCTGATAAGGACTGGGCTGGGTTGGGTCGAGTCGCCGACAGGCGGGAGCTGCGCTACTCAGTGTCACGCAGGGGGAATCGAAACCTACTCGCGTTAGAGTGCTCGTGCTCTACTCGGCAACTCATGTCAGCTGACTCGGGCCGACGATTAGCGGACTATCAGCACCGGAGTTCCCACGGGGACGAGCTCGAACAACTCTTCGACATCCCAGCGATGCATCCTGATGCATCCTCGGCTGGCAGCTGTTCCGATCGAGTAGTCTCTCGAAGTTCCGTGGATCCTGATGAGGCGAGCGTTCAGGTCGAGCGCCCTGGTGCCCAGTGGATTGTTGACCCCAGGAGGAGCGACCGCTGGCATGTCTCGGGCCCACTCGCTGCCCGGATTGCGCCACGTCGGATTTCTGCGCTTGTTTATGACCTCCCATGTACCCCTGGGGGTGGAGTGCCCTGGTGCTCCGACTGCGACCCGATAGGTTCGCTTGACTTCCATCCCCTCGTAAAGGCGAAGCCTGCGCTCAGACAGCGAGACCACGATCGTCCGGCCGAGATTCGCGTCCGCTATCGCCGGGGGAACCTCTTTTACGCTTAGCTCCGCACGTCTCACGCCAGCACTCAGTGCCTCCTCAATTCGCCTGGTGCTCTCTTCGACCTCGAGGTTTTGGCCATACGCTGAGGACCGCTTTGCAATCCGGCCCTCACGGATGTATATCGCCGCATCCACCGGCGGGGCGTGCACCTTGGATGCAATCGCCTGGATCGAGCCGGCTAGGACATCCTCGTCGATCTGGTATATCGGTAGAACGGCGAGCCCCTCGGATTCCCCGGTAATCTGCGAGAGCATCCTGCGCACCAGAGGTGTTTCGGTCCGACCCTTTAGGGCCACATCCAGCATGGCTTCGGCATCGACACCCACCGCGTCATCGACGTCGAAGGTGAAGTGGCGGTCGCCTAGAGACGCAGTGAACACGTCCTCCTGGTCTCCGTCCAGGCGATCGAGGATAACTTTGCGGGCCTGGTTCCGATCCAGACCGGCGAGGGATGTGCCGTCGGCCAGGTGGACGCGGGCAGGTATGATCTCGCGCATTCTGTAATCATTTGCGAGGGCAAGGGTAAGGCCGGTCGATGTAACGAACATCATGACGCTCGTCACGGCGATCAGAACCTTTACCAGGGTAGACCGAGAGCTCATGTCCTGTCCTTCCAGAAAGATGGTAGTATCCTACATTAATTCCGCGCTAATTGGCATCAGGAGCGAGACTGTTGATCGGCACCCCAAAGGAGTCCGGACACAAAGGTGACGCCAATAGGCTGATCGAGAAAATCAGCGACGCCTGCGATATCGACCTCTCGAACTATCGACGGTCGTACGTCGAGCGTCGAGTTGCGGCCAGAATGCGCGTGCTTCGCCTAAAGACGTATAGGCAATACTGCCAGCATCTTGCCGATGAGCCGGGCGAGAGGGTCCTATTGCTTGACACGCTCACCATCAATGTAACCGACTTCTTCCGAGACCCATCGATGTATCGGTTCCTGGCAAAACAGGTGTTGCCGGAACTGGTTGATCGCAAGCGCGGGTCGAGGAACCGCCTCATTCGGATTTGGTCTGCAGGATGTGCAACTGGGGAAGAGCCATACTCCTTGGCAATGGCGCTGCTGGAGACCCTTGGTCCGTACGGGAGGGAGGTCCACTTCTCTGTGGTTGGCACCGACCTCGACGTCAATGCACTAGCGCTCGCCAAACAAGCTAACTACCCAATCAGCCGTGCATCGCACATCCCAAAAGCGCTGCAGGCGAAGTATCTTGAGTTCGCCGACGATCGCTTCACGATTCGTCCAAAAGTCACCAAACACGTGAGATTCCGTCCACTCGATCTCTTCTCAGATCGCCCGGTGGGGATGGTCGACCTGATCCTCTGTCGCAACGTCTTCATATACTTCAACAAAGATCAGCAGGAGAAGATTCTCGAAAAGTTTTGGTCCTCGCTCACGAAGGGTGGCTATCTCGTCTTGGGGAAGAGCGAGAAGATGCCTTCTTCGATGGCAGGCAAGTTCGAATCGATCCAGGGCAGAGAGCGGGTGTATCGCAAGACCGACGGCTTGTGATACCTTTGCGGAGGGTGCGCGCATGCTCAATTCGCGCCACTAGGACAAGGAGGTTGTCGCCGTATGCAACAGGAACATCGGAGCAGTGTGGTCAAGGGGGGCCTATCTCTCGCCTTCACCTTTCTGACCTGGGCCACGATTGGTCCACCGGTTCTGACGGGACTCATACTTTCCGCTGTGTTCGCTGCTGTTTGGCTGGACCTGACGTTCTCGGATATGTTGCCTGTCATACTCGCAGGCTCAGTGTTCATGCTCGTACTGGCTGTTCCCGGGACCCTGCTCTGGCGCTGGCAATTCAAAGAGAGGGTGCTGAGGCCCCTTCGAGATCTCGGCGGAGTGATGGTCCTGGTGGGCGATGGCGATCTGGGCCAGAGGGTCACGGTCGTCAGAAGAGACGAGATCGGCCTACTCGCCGAGGACTGCAACCGCCTGCTCGAGTCTCTCTCGGTGATCGTCAATCAGGTAAGATTGTCGGCCGAATCGGTGGCGGCAGCCTCCGATGAGCTTTCCGCATCCTCTGAGGAGGTCTCCGTCTCGGCAGTCGAGATATCCTCATCGGTCCAACAGATCGCACACGGCGCAGAGATGCAGTCGCACAAGATTGACGAGACCACGCGAGCTATAGAGGCGATCAACAGGATCACCGACGAGGTGTCGGGACAGGCTCAGGAAGCTGCAAGCATCAGTGATGAGGCTGCTAGGTACTCGGCATTCGGGCAACAGGCCACAGACGAGGCCATCGTCAAGATATCCGAGGTCCAGCAAGCGATCGAGACCCTCGCGACGTCGGTGGAGCTTCTCGGTCGACGCAGCAACGAGATCGGGTCAATCGTCGATGTCATCACCGCGATCGCCGATCAGACGAACCTCCTGTCACTGAACGCCGCTATCGAGGCGGCAAGAGTCGGGGAGTCCGGAAGAGGCTTCTCGGTGGTCGCCGACGAGATACGCAAGCTCGCCGAAGGCTCTACACAAGCTGCGCAGCGTATCTCGGGCCTGATCGCTGAGGTACAGGAAGAGACCGCTAAGGCCGTCAAGTACATGGAGCTCGGAACCCGAGAGGTGGAAGTAGGCAGCGAGATCGTCGGCAAGACGGGCGAGGCTCTTCGCCAGATCAACGAGGCTGTCTCGCGGACGGCGATCTTGTCACAGGCTATCGCCGAGGCGATGAAACACCAGGTACCTCGTGCGGCTGAGGTCGATTCGGCGATGCACGACATTGCTGCCATCGTCGAGCAAAACGCTGCCTCTGCCGAGGAGACTGCAGCAGCCACAGAGCAGCAAACCGCCTGCATGGAAGAGATCGCTTCGGCGGCCCAAGAGCTATCCACGATGGCGAACAAGCTTGAAGAAGCCGTAAGTCAGCTGAGGGTCTAGTGATCGGCAGTGACTACCATAGGCGATAAAGACAGCAGGATATATGTGATCTTCCGGCTCGGATCCGAGGAGTACGGACTCGACATCCGGCGGGTACAGAGTATCGTTGATTATGCGCAGCCCACACCGGTGCCTAGGTGCCCCGAGTCGGTGCTCGGGGTTGTCAACCTTCGCGGGAAGGTGATTCCGGTGATTGACCTTGCGACTAGGCTTGGGCGCGAGCCCTTCGTACAGAGAGTGGGCTCGAGGCTCGTTGTCGTCGAGGGTGATGCCGGTGTGCTAGGACTTGCGGTCGATGCCGCTCACGAGGTCACGCCTATCGATTCGAGCTCGATACAGCCGACTCCGGATGCAGTTGTCAGTGGCCGGAACGGCGAGATATTCGAAGGAGTGGCCCACAAAGATGGAGCGCTGGTCATATTGATCGATCTGGATAGGGCGCTCCCTCGAGCAGCCCTAATCGATATAGAACAATCCGTTGAAGCGGAGGGGTACGGGGATGTCTAAAACGGTTCTGGTCGTTGACGATGCGGCTTTCATGCGGATGATGATCAGGGACATTTTGTCCACGGAAGGTTTCGTCATCTATGAAGCGGTGAATGGGCGCGACGCGGTTGAGAAGTACGAGGAGATCAAACCCGACCTCGTAACAATGGATATCACGATGCCGGAGATGAACGGGATCGACGCACTCAGGGCTATCATGAGCTCAGACTCTGGCGCACGCGTTCTCATGGTGAGCGCGATGGGGCAACAGAAGCTCATCATGGAGGCGCTCGAGGCTGGCGCCTTGGACTTCCTTGTTAAACCATTCCAGCCGACCAAAGTGCTGGATACCATCAACAAGTGTTTGCGGCCTCGGACCCCCTGAGCCGATGCGCAGAGCGGCGAGCATCAAAGTCTTGGTGGTGGACGACTCTGCTTTGATCCGGCAGATGCTCACGAGGGCACTTGGAGTCGACCCTCGGCTAGAGATCGTTGGAACCGCCAAAACCGGAGTCGAAGCAATCGCGCTTGCAGATCAGTTCAAACCGGATGTAATCACCTTGGACATCGAGATGCCCGAACTGAGCGGCATCGAGGCGCTGCCGTACATCGCAGACAAGTGCGATGCGAGGGTGGTCATGCTGAGCTCTCTAGATGACTCCGACACAACCTATCAGGCACTGAGTGCTGGGGCCGTCGACTTCGTCTGCAAACCCAAGGCGGGAATGGCGAGTTCGATGACGGAGCTTTCTGAGTTACTGTTCAAGAAGATTCGCACTGCATACCGGATCGACCCTTCCAGGGTGCGTGAGATCGCAAGCGGTCTGGAGAACAGGACTGCAGACAGGCGTTCCCACTTTGACAGGGCTGACTGTTGCGGGAATGACTTGCAATCTAATGGCCCTCCTTCGTATCTCGTCGGGATAGCCTCATCCACGGGCGGCCCTCCAGCACTTGAGAGGGTCTTTGCTGGCTTGGAGGACTCACTTCCTGCGGCCTATCTCGTTGTCCAACACCTGCCGACAGGATTCTCGGCATCGTTGGCTCGCAGGATATCCAAGGCGGGCTGTGTGGAGGCGGTTGAAGCTCGTGACGGGATGCCGGTCTTGTCGGGCAAAGCCTACATCGCTCCCTACGGAGCGCACATGCGGGTCAAGAGTGCCGCTACCGGCCCTAGGATCCATTTCGATGATGGCCCACCATTGCATGGGGTCAGACCCGCCGCCGATCCTTTGCTCGCAAGCATCGCGAGTGAATACGGCAAGAAGACGGTCGGGGTGATCTTGAGTGGCATGGGCAAGGATGGCGCAATCGGGCTTACCGCAGTGAAAGCTGCCGGCGGGGCAACCATAGCTCAAGATGAACAGACCAGTGTCGTATGGGGGATGCCGGGAACCGCGGTTCGTGCGGGCGTCGCCGAGCATGTGGTGCCGGTCGACAGTGTGGCATTTCAGATTCGACGCGCCTTGAGGCGGGCGGACTCCAATGAGTGAGATGGACGCCTACAAGGACCTCTTTCTGTCTGAGAGTACCGACTACTTGCAGTCAATCACTGACGGGCTACTCGCACTGGAGGAAACCCCTCATGACCTCGCGCACGTCGAAGTGGTGTTTCGAGGTGCCCACAGCCTGAAGGGCATGTCGGCCGCGATGGGCTACGAGCGAACTGCTGATCTCACGCACACTATGGAAGAACTGATGGATCGGGTCAGGCGCCGCGACCGGAAAGTGGATGCTGAGCTTGTCGACCTGATGCTCGACGCGGTTGATGCAGTTCGAAGATCAATAGCCGAAGAGTCCTCGGGCCAAACTGATGCCACCGATTTCAGCGAGTTGGTAGCTAGGATAGTCGAGATGCAGACGGCGGACTCTCGGGACCCGAAGTCGGGGCCTCTAGCTGATGAGCATGTTGACGACTCCAGGGGAAGTGATCCTTCGACAGTTCGATTGGCTTCTGAAGCCGGCGGCCACTCAGCGACGCCGCGCACCGAAGGTGATGGCGCGCGTTCGTACTCCGTGGTAGTCACGCTTGAAGAGGACTGTGTGCTGAAAGCTGTGAGGGCGTACATGGTGATCAAGCGCCTGAACTATCTGGGGACCGTGACTGACACTATCCCTTCGGCGAGGGATATCGAAGATGAACGCTTCGACCTCGAGTTCACGGTGAAGGTTCAGACCGCGAGCGCCGCTTCCGAGTTGACAAGAGCCGTCACCGCGGTGACCGAAGTCGCAGATGCCAGAGTCGTCGAGGAAGCCATAGTGCCGCAGAGTGAGACCAAAGCTTCTAGCGACCAACATGGTTCCTCCGGTTCATCCAGACGCCGAGACACCCCGATGATCCTCGAAACGCAAACGGTCCGCATCTCAATCGGATACCTAGACTCCATGGTCGACTTGGTGGGTGAGTTGATCACGTTCCGTTCCCGATTGGACCGAATCGCCGAAGCGATGGGAAATCGCGCTTTGGATGATGCCGTGGAGGACCTGCACAGGATATCGACGGAACTTCGGTACGTGGTAATGGACACACGCATGGTTCCGGTGGAGAACATCTTCAACAGGTTCCCGCGGATGGTTCGGGATCTAGCCCGCGAGCTGGACAAAGAAGTTGTGTTTCGAATGGATGGCCTGGGCATAGAGCTGGATCGTACGGTTCTCGATGAAATTGGAGACCCGATCGTCCATCTACTCCGAAACAGCATCGATCATGGGATCGAGAAAGCCGATGCCCGTAAGGCTGCTGGCAAACCACCCAAGGGGACCGTCACTCTATCCGCCAAGCGCGAGAGGGACACTGTCCGGATTACCATCAGCGATGACGGAGCGGGCATCGATACGGAGCGCATTTGGACCAAGGCCTGCTCGGTCGGTCTAGTGAACCCGGATGACAGGGCGACGTTCGATGACGAAGACGTGCTCATGCTTACTTGCGCCCCTGGGTTCTCCACTGTGGAAAATGCCACTCGGGTATCCGGGCGCGGGGTGGGAATGGATGCGGTCAAAGGTAAGATTGAGTATCTTGGCGGGTCGTTGGCGATCAGTTCGAAACGTGGTGTTGGCACGGACTTCGAGTTGACGTTGCCGTTGACGCTCGCGATCATCCAGGTCCTTCTGGTCAGTGCGGGGAGACAGACATTTGCCCTGCCCCTGAGCTTTGTGGATGAAGTCCTGGCCGCAGAAACTGTGAGCATCGATACGATCGATGGGATGCCGGTAATGGTCTACCGAGATGATGCGGTGATTCCCTTACACAGACTCGATCGCGTTTTGGGACTGAGCGACAACGATGGCCCGGCAGCCGATTCTAAGGAGCAGATCATTCTGATCCACAGTCCAGATGGGGGTAAGCGAGGCTTGATTGTCGAAAGTCTTGGTGGGCGCACCGAGGCTGTCATCAAGCCGCTGTCACCTATGTTCCGGGATACCAAGGGCCTTAGTGGCGCTACTGTCCTAGGAGATGCACGGGTGGCCCTAATCATCGACCCACGGACACTGTTCTCTGGATGAGAGGATCACAAATGAAGATCGGACAGTTGTCGGAGTTGCAGCTGGATGCTATCCGCGAGCTCGGGAATATCGGGGCCGGCCATGCAGCGACTGCCCTGTCCCAGTTGACTGACAATCCGATTGGGATATCCTCTCCAACCCTGGAGATAGTCCCTTTTTCCGATGTCCCCAATGTGTTCGGTGGGCCCGAAAGACTAGTTGGCGCAGTGTTCGTCAAGCTACTTGGAGACGCCCATGCGAATATGCTGTTCATGGCGGATCGCGACTCCTCGCTGGGCCTAGTGGACATGATGAGAGGGCGTCCACCTAAGACAGCGAAGTCGTTCGGGCTTGAAGAGGAGAAGCTGCTGACTCACACAGCCTCGATCCTGATTGCTGCATACGCTGCGGCAATAGGCCGAATGACGGATTTGAGTGTACTGCCCAACACTCCACACTTCGCGCTCGATATGGCAGGCGCAGTACTCGAGAGCGTTGCGATACAGATGAGCTTTTTGTCGGATGAGACGATCTTCGTAAGAACCATATTCACCAGCGAGGATGCCTCTGTCGACACGGCCCTGCTATTCTTGCCCGACACCGAGGCACTCGAGGTCATCCTGGGAAGACTTGGAGTCAAGTGATTTCCTATGGCGCCAAATCCTAGACCGGATCGCAGTGAACCACGTGGGACCGCCGTCGAAGTCGGCCTCGGCGCACTCGGCGTTGCCACCCACCCAGAGTATCTGGTGACCAAGGCTTTGGGCTCTTGTGTCGGAGTCGTACTCTGGGACTCCGTGCTGAAAAGGGGCGCCCTGGCCCATGCGATGTTGCCCGCCCCGCTGGGACACCAGCATCCTGGAAACAATGAACGATTCGTCGTCTTTGCCCTTCCGGAGATGGTCAGGCGCCTTGAGGCCCTCGGATCCAAGAGGAGGTCCCTAGTCGCAAAGATGGCCGGCGGAGCCTCGATGTTCCAGTTCGACGGGCTATTGGCAGGCATAGGACAGCGGAATGTCGTCGAGGCGAAGAACCAGCTAAGGCTATTGCGAATACCTCTAATTGCCGAAGATACTGGTGAACGACATGCCAGGACTGTCGAGCTACATCTAGACACAGGTCTGTTCCTGGTCCGAAGCTATGTGTATGGTGTGATTAGACTGTGAACCCACAAAGAGAACAACGAATCATCGACAAGATTCAAGGAGCCAAGGCGCAATCATTGGATTCGACCCCTGGTAAATTCCGTGTTGCCATCGTGGGAGGCAATCTTCGGGCCGCCTCTATCCTTCGGTTGCTCAGCGAAGCGGATAACGTCGACATCGTAGCTATCAGTTCTCCCAATCCGAGTGCTCCAGCCACACGCCTTGCCGCGGATCTCGGCTTGTTCACAACACCGGACTTCACCGAGATATACCAGATTCCAGAGTTGGATTTGATCATCGACATTTCGGATGACGAGGAGATTCAACGCTCGCTCAAATTTCAGCGCCCTGCGGATGTGGAGCTCATAGGCTCAATCGGCTCGGGTCTAATCTGGGACCTGCTCGTGGCAAAGAAAAGGGGCGAAGAGCAGGAGAAGCTGTTTGTGGAGCTGCAGGTGGCCTACGACAGGATCCGCAGCCACGAACGCAACCTTCAGGAGAACAAGGTCAAGCTGGAGCGCACCAACGAAGAGCTGGAGCGACGACTTGCCGAGATCTTCTTCACACACGAGTTCTTCAAGGCACTCACTTCGTATAGTAGGGTCGATGATGTTTGCTCCCTGATCGTCGACGGCGCCAACGGCATTCTCGGCGCTGAGATATCTTGTGTGTATCTCGTGTCGCGCGATGACTGGACCTTGCAGCTTGCAGCGTTCCAGGGACGGTCCGAAGACAACTTCAGACATATCATTCCTGTTCAAGAGAGTATTCTCGGGACCGCTTTTAGAGACGGGACTGCGCAGGAGAAAGACGTCCCATATGAGTCTGAGTCCTCAAGTTGGTTCAGCGTCCCTGGTGTCATTCGCTCCCAAGCGGCGGTTGCACTCCGCACCGGAGACCAAGTGATGGGCGTTCTGGTCGTGGGTTCTTCGATCTATCGTGCATTGACCCAACTGGAGAGTGATCGACTTCGGGTCATCGGCAATCAGTCCTCACTGTCGCTACAGAGCGCGCTCCTCCATGAGGAGCTGGAGCGTCTCTCCGTGACGGACCGGTTGACCGAGCTATACAATCACGGATACTTCCAGCAGCGCCTATCCGAGGAGTTCATACGCGCGGAGCGCTTCGGACATAGCCTGTCCCTGATCCTTGCTGACATCGATGATTTCAAGGCGTTCAACGACACCTACGGTCACCCAAGAGGAGATAAAGTTCTTCAGACGGTCAGCTCCATCATCCGAAACAACTTGCGAGAGATCGATGTTGCTGCCCGATACGGAGGCGAAGAATTCGTCGTCCTCCTTCCCGAAACAGACGCCGAGGGAGCCCTTGCAGTGGCGGAGAGGATCCGTGCGGAGGTCGAAGGTACCGAGTTCAGGGGCGGCCATGATATCCCTCCGGTACGCAAGACCATCTCCTTGGGAGTAGCATCCTTTCCTGGGAATGCTGATCGAGCCTCGGGGCTGCTTGAGGAAGCCGATCGAGCCATGTATATCGCAAAACGCGCTGGGAAGAATCAGGTCAGGGTGGCTGGCCAGCAGTGAAGCCGATAACCCCGGGCACCAGAGGCCCTGCAATAGAGGACATTCAAAGACGTCTACTGATGCTCGGGTATGACCTGGGAAGAACGGGTGTCGACGGAGTATTTCTAGGCAGGACTCAAGAAGCTGTCTGCAACTTTCAGCAGGAGCACGGCCTACCCGACGACGGAGTAGTCGGACAGGCGACCTGGTCCGCGCTCGTGGATAGCACCTTCATCCTTGGTGACAGAACGCTGTATCTTCGGCTGCCCTACTTTCATGGGCATGACGTGAAGGTGTTGCAAGGGGCGCTGAATGCGCTGGGATTCAGCGTTGGCGCTGAGGACGGGATCTTTGGAGCCAGCACAGAGGCGGCGGTGCGCGAGTTCCAGCGAAGCTGTGGACATGCGGTTGACGGCATCTTCGGCACAGAGACAGCGAGTGCGCTTGAGGCGCTGCGACATCTGTGGCACGGCAAAAGTCCTTCCCCCCGTCCTCTGCCGGCTTCCGATTCGGATGCCATCTAGGGGCCTTGTTGGCCCGGAATATGCTTCCCGGAGTTGAAGATATTCAATAGTGGTACACTTTTGACGTGTATGGAAACTGAAACGAAGCCCACATTTTGGGGAGGGATAACCCTGAAGGTTGTATATCGCATAGCTATGATTACGCTGCTAGCGGCTCTGACACTCCAGGTAGCCGCGGGGTCTGCGACAGCAAACCCGGCGTTAGCCGAGAGGCGCGAAGAGGCCAGGCGCGTGAAGGCCCAGCTCGATGAGTTGGACAGGCAGCTGGCCCTTGCTGCCGAGGATCACAACGAAGCTGCCGAGAAGCACGCGGACGTCACCCAGAAGATCAACGAGACGCGCTCGGAGCTCGAGAAAACCAACGCAAGGATATCTGTGCTTGAGGATTACCTGTCGGCGAGCGCCGAGGCGATGTACCGCCGAGGACCACTGCAATTCGTGGAAGTCTTGCTTAGCACACAAGATCTCGAGGAGTTCACCTCGACATGGATGATGCTCGAGGAGATGAATAGGGAGGAGGCCGAGAACGTCGGCTCCCTCAAAGAGGCGCGCGCCAAGGCTGAGCGATATGAGGCAGAGCTAGTCGTTCAGGAGGCAGCGGCTGCTGAGGCACTCTCAGTCATGGCCGCCCGCAGGGCGTCTGCCGAAGGCAAACTGGCCGATCGTCGGCGGATGCTCCAGGGAATCGAAGATGAGATCGCTGCAATCGAGCGGGCCGACAGGGCTAGGGCCGAGGCCGAACTCAGAACAGCTTCAACCCGGCGGAGCCAACCACGCGACCGTAACTTCCCTGCCCCGACTAGGGCTGCCCGGAGCGAGGTAGTCAACATCGCCAAGCGGTACCTGGGTACTCCGTACAAGTGGGGCGGAAACGGACCCAACTCATTTGACTGCAGCGGCTTCACGCGTTACGTGTTCCGCCAGGTGGGCGTCAACCTTCCTCGGGTGTCCAGACAGCAGATCAATGTCGGACAGCGGGTGTCTAGGCAAGACCTGCAACCGGGCGACCTGGTGTTCTTTGGCAGGCCGATCCATCATGTGGGCATCTACGTTGGTGGAGGCCGTTACATCCACTCACCGCGTACCGGAGATGTGGTCTCGATCGATCCGATGACCCGCCGGGATTTTGCGGGTGCCACGCGCCCCTAAAGCGCCAACACTGGAGAGACCGCTCGAACATGCCGATACACAGTGATGTATCGTTTTGGTTGAGTGTGCGGATATTCCAAGGTGGTGTCTGATGGCCGAGATCGACGGGCTTCTTAAACTTATGACCGAGAAGGGTTCATCCGACCTTCATCTGAAGGCGGGGAGTCCGCCTGCAATCAGACTCAACGGGCGCCTGATAGTGCTACGGGAGCAGTTCCAGTCGCTGAATCCTGAACAGACGCGAATTCTTGCCAACGGGATGATGGATGAGCGTCAGATTCACTCCTTCGAACAGCGCCGAGAGATAGACTTCGCTTATTCACTGCCCGGAGTCGGGCGCTTTCGGGTGAACGTCTTCCACCAGCGGGGAAGCATTGGAATGACGCTGCGTCGCGTCACGACCGAGCGGGAGAGCATCGAGTCCCTGGGGCTACCAGCTACGGTTCGAGCTCTAGCTAATGAGCCTCGGGGTCTGGTGTTGGTGACCGGAACAGCAGGTTCGGGAAAAACCACCACACTAGCTGCGATGATCGATCATATCAATTCGACCAGGGATGGTCACATCGTTACGATCGAGGATCCAATCGAGGTCTTGCATCAGGACAACAGGTGTATCGTCAATCAGCGAGAGATCGGCATCGACACCGACAGCTATGCAGATGCATTGCGTCATGTGGTTCGGCAGGATCCGGACGTCATCCTAATCGGGGAGATGCGCGACCATGAGACCGTGGCAGCGGCAATGACGGCTGCCGAGATCGGCAACTTCGTCCTATCGACGCTGCATACGATAGATGCCACAGAAACCATCACCAGGGTCATCGACTTCTTTCCCCCTTATCAGCAAAAACAGATTCGTTTGATGCTGGCTTCGACGCTCAAAGGCATCATCTCTTTGCGATTGATCCCTTCGATCAACGGCGGACTGGTCCCGGCGGTCGAAGTCATGGTAACAACCGGCACGATCCGGGAGTACATCATGGATCCCGACAAGACCTACATCATCCGTGATGCCATGGAGGATGGGGAGTATTACGGGATGCAGACGTTCGATCAAAGTCTCCTGCGGCTGTACACGGATCGCAAGATCACGTTGGACGATGCCAAGGCGATGGCGCACAACGCACACGACTTCATGATCAAGGTCCGTCAGTTGGGCATTGATCCACAGGCGGCGTCAGAGAGTGGCATATACTAAGTCACATCTGGTTGCGTCATATTGGCGGGAGCATGCCCGTAACTTTTACAGGGGTCATCACGTTATTCCATCAGGAGATCATTTTGAGACGGCTGTTCGAGGAAAGGCACATTGACAGGCTTGTGAAGAAAGCCGTCAGAGGAGATGCCGAGGCTTTCGGAGCGATCTTCGACATCTACGCCGATCGCGTCTACGGATACATTCGAGTCCGTGTGCGCACGGAGCATGATGCCGAGGACATCGCCGGGACGGTCTTCCTGAAGGCATTTGAAGCAGTCGCAGGATATCGGCAGACGGGAGCGCCCTTCTCGGCATGGTTGTTTCGGATCGCGCACAATGCGATCGTCGACCATCACAGGCGAAACGCGAAGGCTCCCGAACCGGTCGAGGATATTGAGAGCTACACGGAGCAAGACCCGATTGTGGTGGACGAAGTAGTGTTAGCGCAGGTAGACGCGGAGATGATGAAGGAGAGCATATCCAGACTGACCAGCGAGCAGGCAGCCGTGATCGTAGCCCGATTCATCTGGGATATGGATGTGAGATCCACCGCAAAGGTTCTGGACCGCACGGAAAACGCAGTGAAGGCGTTGCAGCATCGAGCCATGAAGAGGCTGGCTCGAATAATAGAAGAGCAGAACGATGAGAACTGATAGAGCACATAAAGAACTCGAGAGAGCCATCAAGCTCGCTGAGACACCTATGCCCGAGGATGTTCGGCAGAGGCTCCGCGCGACTACCATGGCTTCTGTTCGTGTTTCGCTTCCACGCACCCCCATTCGTCCGGGGATTCGCTTGGTGCGGATGGCGGCCCTTGCTGCGCTTGCCGTCGCACTCTTCGGCGGAACCGCTTACGCTGTGATGCGGTCTGCGCCCGGCGACGTGTTGTTTCCGATCAGAGAAGCCGCCTCGAAGATCGGAGTCGGCCAGGTTCCGCTCGAGCCACCGGCCGAGGAGCCGCTCGAGAGGAAGCTCGCACCTGTCGTTCCGCCAGCAACCGATGCTGATGAGACGGAGTACCGTGAAAGTGAGGGCACGTACGAGAGTGACCCCGCCGAGCCTAAGGAAGAGGCCGATCCCGCCGATGAAAGCGAGCCCGCTGAGCCTAGAGGCCGACGCGGCGAGCATTCGGAGCCGCAGGAGTCCGAGCCTCAGGAGCGCGAGCCGCAGGAGTCCGAGTATCCTGACTACCGCGAAGAGAGCAACGGCCGAAGAGGTGGGTCAGGGCTGGCCATGGACGAAGAGTGGCGCGAGCCTCCAACTCAAGAGGATGCCTACTATGAGGACGGATCCGCAGACTCTTACTGATGCGTCCCGGTGCTGCCTTAGCCGCCTCTGATCGTCGGGGTGTGCCCCTTCGGCTGATGAAGGCGCTTGCCACTGACGCTGCGAGCTACCGAAGCTCCGACAGCCGCTCCTAGCGTGTCCCATCCCCAGTCCACGACGTCTGGCGTTCTGCCTGGCACAAAGGACTGATGGACTTCGTCAACGACTCCGTAAGCCGATGCGAGCAAGATCGCAAAGACCCACACTGTTTGAGCGTCGTGGTCGCGGCTGAGCGCAAAGTGAATCGCCACAGCAAGGAGCGCGTACACGACGAAGTGGGCCAGCGAGTTGAAATCGTTTGGCGGCATGTTCGAGCCTGGCTGCGATGACGACCACCAAATGATCGACACAACGCCTATGGCAGGAATCCATCTTGAGAAACGCCGCACCAGCGGCCTCCTTGACTTCACTCGTCGCTCATGGCAGTTTATCAGCCTTGTGAGCGGTTCGAATCGGACATCATCTGGGTTTCTGGCGTACGCCGTTTTGGCGGCGGCATGTTTTGGGACACTCGCCATCCTGGCGAGTCTGGCCTACGAACGCGGAGCAACGCCTTTACAGTTGCTTCCGCTCGAGCCACCGGCCGAGGAGCCGCTCGAGAGGAAGCTCGCACCTGTCGTTCCGCCAGCAACCGATGCTGATGAGACGGAGTACCGTGAAAGTGAGGGCACGTACGAGAGTGACCCCGCCGAGCCTAAGGAAGAGGCCGATCCCGCCGATGAAAGCGAGCCCGCTGAGCCTAGAGGCCGACGCGGCGAGCATTCGGAGCCGCAGGAGTCCGAGCCTCAGGAGCGCGAGCCGCAGGAGTCCGAGTATCCTGACTACCGCGAAGAGAGCAACGGCCGAAGAGGTGGGTCAGGGCTGGCCATGGACGAAGAGTGGCGCGAGCCTCCAACTCAAGAGGATGCCTACTATGAGGACGGATCCGCAGACTCTTACTGATGCGTCCCGGTGCTGCCTTAGCCGCCTCTGATCGTCGGGGTGTGCCCCTTCGGCTGATGAAGGCGCTTGCCACTGACGCTGCGAGCTACCGAAGCTCCGACAGCCGCTCCTAGCGTGTCCCATCCCCAGTCCACGACGTCTGGCGTTCTGCCTGGCACAAAGGACTGATGGACTTCGTCAACGACTCCGTAAGCCGATGCGAGCAAGATCGCAAAGACCCACACTGTTTGAGCGTCGTGGTCGCGGCTGAGCGCAAAGTGAATCGCCACAGCAAGGAGCGCGTACACGACGAAGTGGGCCAGCGAGTTGAAATCGTTTGGCGGCATGTTCGAGCCTGGCTGCGATGACGACCACCAAATGATCGACACAACGCCTATGGCAGGAATCCATCTTGAGAAACGCCGCACCAGCGGCCTCCTTGACTTCACTCGTCGCTCATGGCAGTTTATCAGCCTTGTGAGCGGTTCGAATCGGACATCATCTGGGTTTCTGGCGTACGCCGTTTTGGCGGCGGCATGTTTTGGGACACTCGCCATCCTGGCGAGTCTGGCCTACGAACGCGGAGCAACGCCTTTACAGTTGCTCACTTGGCGATTCGCTCTGGCAGCACTGTTGCTGGCATCGTACATGGCAATCACACGGCCCGGCAAGCTTGTGGCCCCTGTCGGCGACATCGGCCGCTACGCTGTCATCTCGCTCGCAGGATATGGGGCTGCCTCGATCTGCTTCTTCTTCGCGCTGACCCATGCTGATGTCGCCGTGGTGGCGATCATTCTCTACACCTACCCCGCAATGGTGGTAATCGCCGAAAGGCTGTTCTTCAAGGTTCCTTTGACCAACGGCAGGGCCTGGGCCGTGGGCCTTACCTTTGCCGGGTGCGTCTTCGTTGTCGGTCCAGCTTCGGGACAGATGGAGGCCTCGGCAGTCGGGGTGCTTCTCGCTTTTGGCGCGGCCGCTGGGTATGCCCTGTTCACGCTCGTGAGCCACCGCTGGCTGCCCGGTCGCCCTCGCACAACGCTGATGGTGCATCTATTCGCGTTCACTGCAATACTTTGTGGGGTGGCGGCGTGGATTACCTCTACTCCACTCACGGCCAAGGAGTGGGACACGGTGACGTGGGCATTGCTCGGGGCCATAGTCCTGTTACCGACATTCGCTGCGATACTTCTCTATCTCAAAGCGCTGCGAGGGCTGGGAGCATCGAGAGCCGCTATCGTCTCCACCTTCGAGCCCGTGTTCACGGTCGCCTTGGCAGCGCTGGTCCTCGGAGAGCGTCTTACCCTGACTCAGCTGCTGGGCGCTATGCTGATCCTAGGCGGTATCGTAGTCGCCGAGAAGTTCCCACCAGAGCCAGCCATCGTGTGAGAATCCGACTAGAGGAGCTCAAGGAGCACCATCGCGTAACGTGTCGCGAGGACAGCTAGCACCCCGATGGCCTCGAACCCGAAACCGATCGCAATCGTCGATCGCACTCTTCTCCGGTCGGCACCACCTTTCAACAACACGCGATAGGCTAACACGGCGCCGAGCAACCATGCGATGAATCGTAGTGGTGGATTGACCGCCAGGATATACGGTATCGATCCGGCAACCCATGATTCAGTCAAACACGTCTTCCTCTCAGGGTCGGCTGAGCTGAAGATCGCATGCATGATCGGTAGTCGGATCGCAACCCATCCTATACCGATCAGCGCGCCTACTATCGCCTGCAAGACCCCTTGTGCGCTGAGGAGCACAGACACTGTCGCTCCTATGCCTATTGCAGTCACAGCGAGCACAACCAACGCCGTGGTCGAGCGTCCAGCCGAGTTGCGTCCAGCCGAAAGCAAACCAACACCGTCTGAAACAATCGTGCGAATGTCCGGCACCGAGATGCCCGGACGTCCGAGCCGCGATCGCATGCCGATGAACGGCTGCAGGGCCCTGCCTAACAGGCGCGCCCATTGACTGAACAGCGCACTGGTCACCGATGCACCGCTCTTAGAGGATTCAGCGGCATCGGACTCATTCTTGCGTGGTAACATGGTCGAGGTTCGCTTTCCTTTGGGTAATCTCGAATACGAACACTTTCGGAGTTTCAGTTTACTCGACTTGTCAGGTCACGAGAGGAATCGAGTGGTTGTCTCGGGCCGCGTGGCGGCTTTGCTCAAGATTTCTGCCTCCGTCTTCGCGTTGTGCGCGGTGGTGTTCATCGCCGCGGGCTTCTACATATTCTATCTGTCGACCACACTTCCGGATTTTGAAGAAGGCCCCCTCATGTTCGAGGCAGCCCAGACTTCGATGGTGTATGCATCTGACGGCTCTCTGATCGCCCAATGGCATGCTGGCGAGGATCGCACCATCGTGCCGATGAGCGCGATAGCAAAGACCCTTCAGGATGCGGTCGTAGTTACCCAGGACCCGGGGTTCTTCGAACATCGTGGCTTCGACCTCGATGTGATTTTGGCCTCTGCCGGCATCGGCGGTGGCCGCGTTGATGGGGCTGGGAGCACAATAACCCAGCAGATGGTCAAGATGATGTTCCCTGACGAAGAACGTACCCTTATCCGAAAGGTCCAGGAGACTCTACTGGCCCACGAGCTTAGCACCCGTGTCGAGAAGGAGCGCTTGCTGGAGGGGTATCTCAACACAGTGTACTTCGGCCACGGTGCCTACGGCATCGAGGCGGCAGCTGGTCGATTCTTCGGAGTGAGGGCATCCGAACTCACGTTGCATCAGTCTGCGATGCTCGCAGCTCTCATCGATTCACCCGGCGCCCGATCCCCAATAAATCAGCCTGAAGTTGCCCTGCGTGAACGCAACGAGGTACTGGAGATCATGGAGCAGCAAGGGCTCATCTCCGAAGTCGTAAGGAGCGAAGTCGCCTCACTCGACCTGGGATTGGCGGCCCGCAAAGATGCCCCTGACGTGGCTCCGTACTTTGTGGAACACGTCAAGCAGATGCTAATCGAGGAGTTGGGTAGCGACCCCGTCTTTACTGGCGGCCTGCGGGTATACACTACGCTTCGCCCCGATCTTCAGAGAGAAGCCGAGAAGGCTGCCGCGAGGTTCTTGGGGAGAGTCGGCGACCCGGAGTATGCGATCGTTGCGATCGAAAGTAAGACCGGCGAGATAGTCACCATGGTCGGCGGTCGGGACTTCGCGACCAACCAGTTCAACCTCGCTTCTCAGGGGCGTCGTCAGCCCGGTTCCGCATTCAAGACCTTTGTGTTGGCGGAGGCGATCGAGAGGGGAGTGCGGCCCGATCAGGTTTTCGATGCCACGCCCTACACGGTGCGAGTCACAGACGGGATATGGACCGTCAACAACTACGAGAACGAGAGTACCGCTCCGAGGGTGACTCTTCAGGCCGCCACTGACTGGTCAGTCAACGCCGTCTACGCCCGATTGATCATGAATATGGGAGCGGAGTCAGTTGTCGATATGGCCAGGCGGGCGGGAATCACCAGCCCCCTCGATGCGAACCCGGCTATCGCGCTGGGAGGGATGGAAATCGGCGTCTCGCCTCTTGAGATGACATCAGCGTATGGTACTTTCGCGAACGGTGGCTATCGGGTAGCTCCCGTTGCGATTACCCGAGTCACCGATTCGGAAGGCAATGTCGTCTGGGAGCCGACCAGGGTTAGCGAAAGGACTATCGAGGAGCGGGTCGCCCGTCAGGTCTCGGCGATGCTCGTGGGGACCGTCGAGTCTGGAACAGGCGCGGCAGCACGCATACCTGGACTCTCGGTTGCCGGGAAGACCGGAACGACGCAATCATATCGGGATGCGTGGTTTGTTGGATTCACGGGCAACATCGTGACGGGAGTATGGGTCGGCCACCGAGAGGGACAAGTGGATATGACCAATGTCCGAGGAATACAAGTAAGTGGGGGTAGTTTCCCAACACAGATATGGGGTGCGTTCATGACTCGGACACAAGCGCTACTCAGACAATCCGCGCCGCCACCACCCGCCCCTCAAGCACCCGCTAGCGAGACAGCAACTCCAACGCCAGCGGAAAGCTTTGTCGAGGTCACTATCTGTCCCGAGTCGGCGCGAATCGCCGGCCCCACTTGTCCTTCGCCCGAGAAGATATATCTCGATGCGAGGGTTGTTCCTCAGGCGGTGTGTAATCTCCACTAACGAAGACGTCACAGGGGGCGAACGCGTGAGTCACTACAAGACCTTGCAGGTGGATCGAGATGCCGAACCAGAAGTCATTGAGAAGGCTTACAAGGCGCTATGCATGAAGTACCATCCTGATCGCAGCACCCCGACGTCCTCGCGCAGTGGCGATGATGCGACCATCAAGATGCAGCGCATCAACGCCGCATATGCCGTGCTCAAGGACTCGAAGAAGCGAGCGGTCTACGACAGAGGATTGGAATATCCCGCGGGAGCCAGCGCATGGGATCATTTTCTAGAGAAAGGTCTTGTCGGCATGTTGTGGGACAAGATGGAGCGAGACAGGGATTGATGGTCGAGTGTTTCCCGTGGATGCTGGAGGGATCAATGCCCCAAGTCGGCGACTTTCTCGGTGACGATCCTCATGATCGATGGATACGAGACGCTGCCTTCGAATCTGGGGGCCCCATCGATCAGCGTCACGGGATAAAGGAGGCCCTTGGCCTCGATGGACGCGATGATCTCCGAGTGCTCCGCTCGAACATCGCTGCTCGATGCGTCCAGGTATGTGACCGTGACCGAGTCGCCGAATCGACGATTCAGCTCATGCGCGATCATTGTGGTGATCTCCTCCGGAGACCAAGAGGGCCCTCAGCCGACGGAGAAGCAGTTTTGTCCAGAGGCTCTATCGAAGACTTGTACAGATATGCGGTTGCTCATACTGATCACCTTGCTCGCGTGGCGGCCATCCGCCCATCCTGGGCAGTGGATAGAATAATACCCTATGGGGTATCCAAGCGCAAGTCTACTCATGGAACCGTGGCCTCTTGCGTGTGCGATTGCTAAAATGTGAGCACGTAGTCCTCTGATTGGAGCGAAGTTGGCTGACTTGAGAATGTCGAGGACGGGCCGTCGGCTTGTGGTGACCATGCTGCTGGCAGGTGTGGGCATCGGTGTAGCCTTCCCTCTCGCAGCTTCATTCTTCGTTGATCCCGTGAGTCCTGCAATGAACATCGCGTTCTGGATACTATGCGTCGCAGCCGGGCTTCTGCTTGGGTTGTTCTGCATCTTTGTGGCACTGAAGACAAGTCGTGCGCTTTTCGTCGATGTTCTCAATGAGGCCCAAAAGAACACCTCGTTTGCTGTCCAAGTCTCTGGCAGCGTTGATGACATGCAGGAGGAAGTCAAGAAGCTACTTCAACGCGCAGACAGCGTCATCAACCAAGCTATCTCCATCAATGCTGAGCTCCGCGCCTTGACGAGCCAGGTCCTCGCAGCCACGGAGCAACAAGCATCCGGGGCCGCCGAGCAGGCCGCCGCGGTGACCCAGACATCGGCGACGGTTGAAGAGCTCGCGCAGACGTCCAAGCAGATCGCTGACAACTCGGCCTCGGTGGCCACAACTGCCGAAAGGACGCTTGCCACTGTCGAAGAAGGCATGCGTTCAGTCATCGACACTTCTGACGGCATCGAACAGATACGGGCCAGTACCCAACATGCTTCCGATAGGATCCTGGTGCTGGGCGAACGCAGTCAAGAGATTGGGCGAGTGTTGGTCATCATCGATGACGTCGCCGAACAGACCAAGATATTGGCGCTCAATGCCGCAATCGAGGCGGCAAGGGCCGGAGAGGCGGGCAAAGGGTTCGCGGTAGTGGCCGAGGAGATCAGAAAGCTGGCCGACTCTGTCACCGACTCGACCCAGGAAATCGGGCGCGTCGTTCGAGAGATCCAGACCTCGTCGTCACAGTTGATCATGTCTACCGAACGCACAGCCCAGAAGGTGGAGGAAGGCAAACAACTCGCGCAGCTGACAGCGGACTCACTGGATCGCATTGTCCGCCAGGTTGAGAATACTACTGATGCAGCCAAGCAGATATCGATCGCAACGCAGCAGCAGCGGACGGCCTCAGATCAGGTTGTCCTTTCGATGCGAGAGGTCGCACAAGTCAGTCAGCAGTCGGCGGAAAGTTCGCGGCAGATCTCCTCGGCGATTGTGGATCTGAATCGAGTTGCCGACTCGCTCTTGCTCAAGTAGGGAGAAGTGGTGGCTGCCAATAGAGTATTCGATAGACTGCTTGAGGCTGGCATAGAGGTTCCCCCACCTCCGGCCCCGGTGGGACGATACGTTCCAGCGATCAGAGTCGGCTCGCTCATATACACATCAGGGCAACTCCCGGTCAGGGACGGAGTCTTGGTGGCGAAGGGGGCAGTAGGTGTCGCGCTATCAATCGAAGATGCTGTTGAGTGCGCGAGGTTGTGCGCGATCAACTGTTTGGTTGCGGCATCGACAGTCTGCGACCTTGATAAGCAGGTTCATCCGGTGAAGTTGGTCGGCTATGTTGCGTCAACCCCCGATTTCACACAGCATCCCGCGGTGATCGATGGTGCCAGCGAGGTGCTCGGCATCGCTTTTGGGCAGGCGGGCTTGCACGCACGCGAGGCGGTGGGGGTCGCAAGTCTCCCCTTGGGTGCCCCGGTGGAGGTTTCTCTTATCCTCGCAGTTGAATAGGGGTTTACCGGGGGTCGCTACTTTACTTTTCATGCGTGCGGGGAAGCTCCTTGAGCGCGTGCAAAATGTGGAGATTTTGTAGATGCGCTTATTGAACGTGAATAGTAATTGGATTATCGTGTAATCGCGGGAGGCGTTGTGCACGTTTTCACGAAAACTAGAGTAGGGCAGTCGGACGAAAAGAGGCGTTGATGCCGAAACTTTCACTTGGAAAGCTGGTTGGTGGGTTCAAGAATCCCAAGACCCGCCCGCGCTTCATAATCTGGACAGGATCGGTAGTCTTCTTCCTGGCCGGCTTCGTCCTTTTCGCAATGATGGTCACCT
>JAMDCK010000022.1 GCA_023488435.1 Actinomycetota bacterium | reverse complement strand
AGAAGCATCTAATCTTGGGGGGTTAGGCCGCTTCCGCGAACCTTGACGCCCAGTGAGAGTCCCATTCGTTGTTGTAGCGTAACACCCTGAGTTTGAGGATTCCAAGTGCACCGGGCTTGAGCCAGCTCATGCCTCGGCATTTCAGCCGTCTGGAGACTATGACGTCGACCGCCTTTTCGACAGAACCCGAGCCGAAGAGGTCCGTGCGCGTGTAGTTCTCGATACCTTCGGCGTTGGAGCGGATGTAGCCGATCAACCGTTCGTGGAGTAGCCTTGCACGCTCGTCATCACCCGGATCGTATCCGCGTAGGACCCTTATCGCTTCTGCAGGCCGTCCTTCGATGCATGCTCTGACCACCGCTGCATGCCACCACGCGTCCTGCTCTTGCCCCAAGACCTCGCTGATACGGCGTTTGAGGTGGTAGAGGTCGAGAACGTAGACGCTTTCGGGGAACCAGTCGCGCGCCGTGCGTCTGATCCAACCCGCACCGTCACCGATCACGATCGTTCGCCCTGCGGTGAGCATGCCTGCCTGGATCGCGAGCACCGACATCTTGCGTGCGAAGGTCTGTGTGTCCTCGATACCGACGTGAGCGGTGCGGTTTCGCAGTACTCGCCTATCTTTGGAGACATCGGCCGTGCCACAGAAGACCACTCCGACACGGGCCTCGAAGCTCTTCTTCGTCCCACGGTCGGCCACCAGCCCTCCATCCATGGCGACCACAACGGTGTCATCGCTTTTTCGCTCGGTCACATCCGGAGGACACACACCCCACTCGAAAAGCTCTTCAGCCTGCTGTTCGAGATCACGACCGAGACGCTTCGCCTCAAGAAGCGCCATGCGTCTGATCTGCTCGTGGCTTATAGTCGCGCCCATCAGTCGCCTGAGGATGTCTGCCGATCTTACGTAGCCGACCTCTGTTGCCAGGCGCAGCGCACGTTCGACCACAGGCAGGGTGTGGCGCGAGGTCGGTAAGAAATCCTGCAGCGGTGCCTTGCGATAACCGCACGCTGGGCAACGGAGTCGACGTACCGGAACCGAGGCCACGCCCGCAAGCATCATCACCGCTCGGTGATCCACGTCGCGGATGGTCATGAGTCCTGTACACCCAGGACACTTCCTGTCCGCGACCTTCTTGGCTTCCAGTTGTGAGCATGCCTCTGTGAAAGCGTGTCGTTGGATCTTTCGGGTTCGCTCTTCTATCTCTGCATCGAGCTGTGCACAAGTCACTTCTTCTGGAAGCTCGATCTCTAGCACACCGAGTTCGATACGGACTATCATAGACATGCGGACTCCTCTCTTCTCTCGGTTTGGTAACCTCACTGAAGGACGAGTCCGCATCTTTGTCAACCAGCCCCCCAGTTTGTGATGCTTCCGATTGGTGGGCACCGCTTCGCATCGGTCGGCGCATAGGATACACTCGGAAGCCTGACTGACCACCCCATCTGACGAAAGGCGCTGCGACTTCCATGGATTACCGTGCACCCAAAGGGACCGTGGACATGCTTCCCGACGCGGCCAGTGAGTGGGAGCGCATCTCGGGGATAGCGCAGGATATCTTCTGGCGCTACGGATACGAGCCCGTCTACACGCCGCTCTTCGAGCACACCGAGGTCTTCTCGCGCGGCATAGGCGAGGCCACGGACATCGTCTCCAAGGAGATGTACACCTTCTTGGACCGCAGCGATCCGCCCAACTCGCTCACACTTCGCCCTGAAGGCACCGCAAGCGTCGTGCGGGCTGCCATCCAGCACAACCTAGTGCCGCCCGGCGTGGCGGCCAAGCTCTATTACATGGGTCCGATGTTCCGCTACGAGCGCCCACAGAAGGGCCGAATGCGCCAGTTCTGGCAGGTCGGCGCGGAGATCCTCGGTGCACCCGAGCCCACTGCAGATGCCGAGGCGATCGCACTCATGTGGCGCTTCTTCCAAGACGCGGGGATACCCGCCGAATCGATGCGCCTGCTCATCAACTCGATGGGCGATGAGGAGTGTCGGCCCGCATATCGCGAACTGCAAGCCGGATTCATCGTCCAGAACGCATCTCGCCTGTGCGAGGAGTGCTCGCGTCGCGCGCAGACAAACCCGCTGCGTGCATTCGACTGCAAGAACCCTGCGTGTGTCGAGGTGATGGCCGAAGCACCGCTACTCCGCGATCAGCTCTGCGGCGCGTGCGCTGATCACTACTCGGCGGTTAAGGGGCACCTTGATACCCTGGCGATTCCATACCAAGAGGCACCCAGGCTCGTGCGAGGACTCGACTACTACACCCGCACGGTGTTCGAGGTGCAGGTAGACGCAGGCTTAGGCTCACAGAACGCGATCGGCGGGGGCGGACGGTATGACCGCCTGTTCGAGCAGTTCGGCGGTAAGTCGACGCCGGGGCTTGGTTTCGCTGTGGGATTCGAGCGCATGATGCTCGCGTTGCAGGCCACCGGTGCCAACCCGCCTGCCGAGCCGCGGATCCAGGTGTTCGTCGCCCGCGTGGACGCGACGGTGGCAGGCGAGGTCTTCTCGGCGACCCAAAGGTTGCGCGACGCAGGTTTCGCAGCCGAGATGGACCACTTGGGCAGATCGCTCAAAGCGCAGTTCAAGTATGCAGACAAGCTGGGTGCGCCACTCGTCGTGGTGGTGGGCCCAGAGGAGATCGCGGCCGGTGAGGTCACTTTGCGACGCATGGACACCAAGCAGGAGTCCCGGGTCGCGTTAACCGAGCTCGTCGAGGCTGTTTGGGAATCGTATTCCCCCGAAGAAAGGGTATGACCTGATGTTCGACGCTCGTTATTCATCTCGCTCGCACACTTGCGGGGCCCTGCGCTCCGATGACGCAGGTGCCTCAGTCACGCTCGCCGGTTGGGTGCATCGCCGACGCGACCACGGCGGGCTCATCTTCATCGACATCCGCGACCGCAGCGGCCTGACCCAGTGCGTCTTCGGACCCGAGGATGCGGCCGCTTTCGCGATCGCCGAATCGCTTCGCCCCGAGTGGGTGGTCCAGGTCGAGGGCACCGTCAGGCCACGCCCCGAGGGCACCGTCAACCCGAATCTGACTACCGGCGCGATCGAGGTGGCGGTTGCCTCGGCAGTCGTGCTGAATGCCTCACAGACGCCGGCGTTCGAGATCGCAGGCACCACGGACGCGGACGAACTCACGCGCCTGAAGTGGCGCTACCTCGATATCCGCAGGCCCGAGATGCTCTCTGCGCTTGTGCTGCGCGACCGCGTGGCGCAGAGCTTCCGCCGAAGCTTAGGTGAGCGCGGTTTCCTGGAGGTCGAGACGCCGATCCTCACGAAGTCCACGCCGGAGGGGGCACGTGACTTCATCGTGCCTAGCCGGATGAGCGCAGGCGAGTTCTACGCGCTGCCGCAATCCCCGCAGCTCTTCAAGCAGCTTCTGATGGTGGCCGGCATCGAGCGCTACTACCAGATCGCCCGGTGCTTCCGCGACGAGGATCTTCGCGCTGACCGCCAGCCGGAGTTCACGCAGATCGACATCGAGATGAGCTTCGCTTCGCAAGAGCAGATCCTCTCGCTAGTTGAGGACGTCTTCGCCGAGGTCATGGCCGACGCCGGCATCGAGTGGCCTACCACCATCGAGCGCCTGACGTACGCTGATGCGATGGACCGCTTCGGCAGCGATCGCCCCGACGTGCGTTTCGGGATGGAGCTCGCCGATCTCTCGGGCGTGTTCTCCGAGAGCGGCTTCAAAGTCTTCTCGGCGGCGCTGGAGTCCGGCGGCATGATCAAGGGGATCAACGCCAAGGGCTGCGGCGACTTCAGCCGCGGGCGAATCGATGCCCTGAACCAGCTTGCGATCGACTCCGGGGCCAAGGGCCTCGCGTGGGTGGCGTTCCCGAGCGAGGGCGACGTCCGCTCACCGATCGCGAAGTTCTTCTCGGCAGAGGAGATGGCCGCGATGCGCGAGACTCTCGATGTCGCTCCCGGAGACCTGGTGCTCATCGTCGCCGACCAGCGCGAGGTCGCCAACGAGGTCCTCGGCATCATCCGCCTCGAGGTCGCGAGCGGGCTCGACCTGCCGCTCGAAGGCTTCCACCCGCTGTGGGTCGTGGACTTCCCGCTGCTCAAGTGGGATGCGGAGGCCAAGCGCTGGACGGCCAACCACCATCCCTTCACGCGCCCCTTCGACGAGCATCTCGACACGCTGGGCTCGGATCCCGCCTCGGTCCTGTCGTTCAGCTACGACCTCGTCCTCAACGGTGTGGAGATCGGCGGCGGCACGCTGCGGATTCACGATAGCGAACTGCAGGCACGCGTGCTCGCCCTCATGGGCCTATCTGCCGAGGAGATCACCGAGAAGTTCGGTTTCCTGCTAGAGGCGCTGTCACAGGGCGCGCCGCCTCACGGTGGCATCGCCCTAGGCTTCGATCGCCTAGTGATGATTCTGGCGGGCGCTCGATCGATTCGCGAGGTCATCGCATTCCCCAAGACGTCCTCGGGATCGTGCCCGCTCACGGGTGCTCCGGATTCCGTCTCGACCCAACAATTGCGCGAAGTTCATCTAAAGGTCGACTAGAACGCTTCTGAGCGGTAAACTGTCCTCGGGCCCAGCCTTGCGCGTGGTTCCGGATACGTTGCGGTCGTACCAACACTTATCTAATGGGAGCCTTAGTATTCTGCGGTGGACAGGAATCCCTGATACTAGGGGACACTGAGAAGCCGACGGTGCGGGCACCCACCTGCTGAGGCAGGTTCACCGCGCCGGCCACGTACAAGGCTGGCCTGCACAAGGCCACTAGCCTGGAGGAAGTATATGGACAGAAGAATCGCAGTTTTCGTCGTAGCACTATGTGCACTCTTCATGTTCGGATGTGCACCCGCCGAAGAGCCCGCGCCCGAGCAGCCGGCTGACGCAGCTCCAGCCCCTGCAGCACCTGCCCCTGTCGACCCTGCAGCGGCACCAACCCCGGATCTCTCGCCGAGGCCGACCCAGGCATTCGTGCCTTTCCCGACCGACGTGAACCTGGTACCTCAGGTGATCCTCGATAGACTCGAGACCGATCAGCCGATGTTGATCTTCTTCTTCGATCCGGCGCAGAGGACTACAGATGACCAGCGCACTGAGATTGAAGCCGTCATGGAAGATTACCGGGGCGTGATTGACCTCGTCACCTTCGATGTGGGCAGGTTCGTCACCACCAGCGAGTCGGGAGCGATTACCCTCAAGCCCGGCATAACCGAAGACGAGAGCGCCGATAAGGTCGCAAGACTGATGTCCGCCGAGAACCTGAATGTCACCGCCACGCCGTACATCATCTTCGTGGACGACCAGGGGCACATTACTTACAGGTTCCAAGGCTTCGTCGATCGGACCCTCATCGACCGCGAGACCTCCCGAGCCACGAACTAACCAAGTGGATACAACTGGGGTGCTGCTCATTATCCTGATTGTGGTCGCCATAGCGGTTTGCGCCATGGCGATTTGGGGTATATGGGTTGCCATCCGCATGATGCAGGAGCTGCAGTCGACCGTTGCGGAGGCACGCAGCAAACTCCTACCGCTGTTAGACAAGGCTGAGATGACGCTGGATTCGATCAACGGTGAGCTACAGCGCATAGACTCGGTAGTGTCGCGATTCGAATCCGTCACCGACAGGGTGACCTCGACGACCAATGCGGTACAAGAGGTCGTCAACGCCCCAATGGAGGTCCTGACTTCAGTCGGAACTGGTCTTCTCGGCGCTGTTGCCAGATGGCGTCGTTCGCGCAGGGCCAGGTAGTGAGGGCACACGGACCACCGACGGAGACTTGGGAGGGAAAATGGAGCGCGACATAATCACATTGATCGTCCCAGCCACCCCCAAGTATGCCCGTACTGTGCGGGTGACAGCATCCGAACTAGCCAGCCGCAGTCATCTCTCCTACGAGGGAGTCGATGAGGTTCGGATCGCCGCCGAGGAGCTTTTCGTCTACGCGTCGGATTGCGCTGATTCCGGAGAAGTGTGCATGGTGTTCGACAAGGGGGAGGATACCCTTGAGATCAGGGTGAGCGTGGGTGATTTCGTCCGCAACACAGGGGAGGAGGACGAACGCAGAGCGACCTACGCTACCTTCATATTGCAGGCTGTTTGTGACCGATTCGAGATGTACTCCGATGAGACCGGCGCCCATCTGAAAGTCGTTAAGAATCTGCCTGCGGAGCCGGAAGATGCCGTCGATTGAACCTGCCGATAAGGCGACACAAGGAAGGCTGAGCTGGAACAAGCGACACACTCGTGAGCTGTTCAGGCGGTACCATGAGGATGGCGACGAGCTCGCCCGTGATGAACTCGTAAGTTCGTATCTGAAGCTGGTGCGGTTCTTAGCCAGCAAGTTCCGCAACAGAGGCGAACCCATCGATGACCTTGTGCAGGTCGGGACCATCGGCCTGATCAAGGCGATCGACAGGTTCGATGTCGAGCGCAACGTCGAGTTCACCACCTACGCCACACCGACGATCGTGGGTGAGATCAAGCGTCACTTCCGCGACAAAGGCTGGGCTATTAGGATACCAAGGCGCCTGCAGGAGCTGTACTTCAAGGTCAACCGTGCAATTGAGACGCTCACTCAAGACCTGCAGCGTTCGCCAACGATCGCCGAGATAGCCGCGCACCTCGAAGTCACGACCGAGTCCGTACTCGAGGCCATGGAGACCAGCGAGGCATATACTTTCATGTCTCTCGATGGGGAAAAGGGCCCCGAAGGTGGCGCGAGTTTTAGTATCCTTGAGTACATCGGCGAAGACGATGCGCTGATGAAGCTGGTCGAAGACCGCGATGTGCTTTCCTCGGCGCTAAAGAAGCTGGACCCCAGCGAGCAGGGTGTGCTTTATTGGCGATTCTATCGTGGCATGACCCAAAGCGAGATTGCTGCGAAGATGGGACTTTCACAGATGCAGGTATCGCGGATCCTTAGAAGGTCGTTGCGAATCTTGCGCGAGAACATCATGAAGGAAGGATGAGGCAAGTGGAGCAAGGGGGCCTTTCAGACCGGCTGCTTAGACGCGGACTCATGGTCTGGACGATCATCGGTGTTGCTATACTGCTTGTTGCTGCCTTGTGGTTGCTGACCAGGATATCGGCGGTTTTCGCACCTTTCGTACTGGCGATGCTGCTGGTATTTGTTCTTCGGCGGCCTGTCGCTGCATTGGAGGCCAAGGGCCTGTCGCGCGGCAAGGCCGTAGCAGTCTGCTACCTGATCGGCATCATCGTCATCTCCCTTTTCGGCGTGTTTGTGATTCCATCTTTGGTGGAGCAAGGACGGGATTTCATCTCGGCGTTTCCGGGGTACTACGAATCTGCGAGTAGGCTTTGGTTCCGACTGCAGGCCCAATATACCGACATGCAGGTCCCCCCTTGGGTCAAGGATGCGGTTTTCGCCGCTCAGGAGAGCATATCGAGACAGCTTGCCGCGTGGTCGGCATCACTGGCCACCGCAGTGCTCGGGGTAGGCGGTAGGCTGGCCACCTTCATTATCATGCTGTTCCTCGCCTTGGCGCTGGCCTTCTTCGTGCTCAAGGATATGCCGGTCTTCAAGGACGAGCTTTTGCGCCTTGGCGGTGTGAGGAGACGAGAAGACCTGGTTGCCGTGTTGCGGCGAATCACTGACGTGGTCGAGGGGTGGCTCCGCGGGCAAAGCATTATCGCAGTCATCGTTGGGACACTCACCTGGCTCGGGCTTCAGATACTGGGAGTTCCGTACGCGGCCATCATCGGAATCATCGCAGGAGTGACCAATTTTGTTCCGTACGTGGGGCCGCTCGTAGCGGGCCTGATCGCGGCGATATCGGCGGCATTCGTCAGTCCTATCCTGGTCCTTTACACGGTGCTCTGGATCTTCGTGCTCCAGCAGCTCGAATCCCTGGTGCTCTCGCCTCGGATCATGTCAGATACCGTCAACATCCACCCAGTCCTCATAATCTTCTCGCTACTGGTCGGAGCACAGGTCGCCGGATTCGCAGGGATGCTCTTCGCTGTACCCGTAGCCGGTGTGCTCAACGCCTTATTCGTATACTATTTCGAGAAACACACGGACTCACAGCTTGCCACCGAGCAAGGTGCGTTGTTCCGCAGGACCGATTCGTCGCCTGCAGACAATAGCAGCTGTGACAGCGAGGCCACCGAAGAAGTATCCACCCCCGATGGGACAGACAACGAGGAGCGCACGTAATTGAAGTCCGCCGAAATACGCGAAGCATACCTTTCCTTCTTCGAGAAGAAAGGGGCTTTCCGACTGCCGTCCAGCTCGCTGGTGCCTGACGACCCTTCGCTGCTCTTCACCAGCGCAGGAATGGTGCAATTCAAACCCGTGTTCCTCGGCATCAAGAGTCTCGGGTTCAGCAGGGCTGTGACCTGCCAGAAGTGCCTGCGCACGACCGACATCGAAATTATCGGCACTACGGGTAGGCACCACAGCTTCTTCGAGATGCTGGGCAACTTCAGCTTCGGCGATTACTTCAAGAGCGAGGCGTGTGCCTGGGCTTACGAGTTCTCGACTCAAGTTCTGGGCCTCGATCCTGACCGGATATGGTACTCGATCTACGAGGATGACGACGAAGCTGAGGCGATCTGGCGCGACGAGGTCGGCGTACCTGCCGAGCGCATCGTGCGCCTAGGCGCGGCCGACAACTTCTGGTCCGCCGGACCGACGGGTCCTTGTGGGCCGTGCTCGGAGCTCTACTACGACCAGGGAGAGGCGGTGGGCTGCGGCTCGCCCGATTGCCAGCCTGGCTGCGATTGCGACCGCTTCCTCGAGTACTGGAACCTCGTCTTCATGCAGTTCGACCGCCAGGAGGACGGCTCGCTTGAGCCGCTACCCAACAAGAGCATCGACACCGGCATGGGGCTGGAGCGGGTCGCGGCCATCATGCAGCGGGTGGCATCCAACTTCGAGACCGACGACCTTCGGGCGATCGTCTCGGTGGTCGAGGGGCTCACCGGCGCACGATTCGGAGCCGATGCCAAGCGAGACACCAGCATGCGGATCATGGCCGATCACAGCCGCGCGGTCACCTTCATGGTCGCCGACGGCGTTCTGCCCTCCAACGAAGGCCGCGGCTATGTGCTCCGTC
Source organism: Actinomycetota bacterium (assembly GCA_023488435.1). Taxonomy (NCBI): domain Bacteria; kingdom Bacillati; phylum Actinomycetota; species Actinomycetota bacterium. Next base: position 103,806 of record JAMDCK010000022.1, on the reverse strand, counting down.
GCCTGCTGCGCCGTGCAGTTCGTCACGCACGCCTGCTGGGGCGCCAGGAGCCTTCGATGCGCCCACTCGTCGAAGTCGTGGTCGAGCGCTTCGGCGGTCAGTATCCGGAGCTTGTCGAGCATCGCGGGCTCATCACGCAGATCTGCGAGTCCGAGGAGGCGCGCTTCTCCGAGACGCTCCGCTCGGGCCTTGCCTTCCTCGCCGAGGAGGCCGACCGCATGCGCCAGGCCGGCCTTGCGCTCTTCGATGGCAAGCAGGCGTTCAAGCTGCATGACACCTTCGGCTTCCCGATTGAACTCACCGCTGAGATACTCGCCGAGCAGGACCTCGGCGTCGATATGCCCGCATTCGCCGAGGAGATGGAGGCGCAGCGCCAAAGGGCCCGCGCTGCCGTCAAGGACGAGTCGTGGACGAGCTTCGCCGGTGCCTTCGACGATATCGCCGCCGAGGGGCCGCCCATCGAGTTTGTGGGCTGGAGTCGCGACGCGGCTGAGGCCACGATCGTTGCGATTCTGCAGGATGGCTCGCGGGTCGACTCACTTGCAGCGGGGCAATCCGCCGACATCGTACTGAGTGCGACCCCGTTCTATGGCGAGCAGGGCGGCCAGGTCGGAGACTCCGGCGCAATCAGCAGCGAGGCCGGTGCCGTTTTCAAAGTGAGCGACACGAAGCTCCCGCTTCCCGGACTCACGGCGCACATCGGTGTGCTCGAGGAAGGATCGCTGTCGGTCGGCGATGCCGTGATGGCCGAGATTGACGTCGCTCGCCGAGAACGTATCCGCCGCAACCACACCGCGACGCACATCTTGCACTGGGCGCTCAAGCTCGTGCTCGGCGACCATGTCCGCCAGGCGGGCTCCTACGTCACCTTCGACAGGATGCGCTTCGACTTCACCCATTTCGAGGCGCCCGGAGCCGAAGTCCTGCACAAGGTCGAGCGCATGACCAACGCCAAGATCATGGAGAACCACTCGGTAAGAGCGTACGAGACTTCGCTCACTACCGCCCGCGAATCGGGCGTGACCGCACTCTTCGGCGAGAAATACGAGGACTTCGTGCGCGTGCTCGAGGTCGGAAACTTCTCCAAGGAGCTTTGCGGAGGCACCCACGTGGCCCGCACCAGCGAGATCGGCCTGCTCAAGATCGTCTCGGAAGGCTCGGTCGGCGCGAACCTGCGGCGCATCGAGGCAGTCACGAGCTTCGATGCTTTCGAGTGGCTCGACAATGCCGAAGGGGAGCTACTGCGAGTCGCAGGAGCCCTCAACGTCTCAAGGACCGATGTGTTCGACCGAGTGACCGCTCTGCAGAAGCGATTGAAGGATGCCGAGACCGCCGCCAAGCGCCCACTGGCGGACTCTGCGGCACCTTTGGTCGATGAGCTGATCGCCTCGGCGGTCGACGTCGGCTACAAGCTTGTCGTTGCCCGAGTGCCCGACCGCTCCTCGGCGGCTTTGCGCGAGATATGGGACCTCCTCAAGGTGCGTGCCGGGGAATCCGCGGCGGTCGTGCTCGCGAGCGTTGACCCGCAGGGAGGCGCGCCGCTCCTGCTCGCCGCAGGCGGCAAGACGGCCGTCGACGCCGGCTTCGATGCTGGTGCGCTCATCAAGGCGATTGCCCCGGATATCGGTGGTGGCGGCGGCGGGAGGCCCTCGATGGCCCAGGCTGGCGGTAAGGACGCTTCCCGGATCGATTCGGCGCTCGACCGCGCGCGCCAGATGCTGTCGGTTCCAGGCGCCCAGGGCTGATCGCGGTGCGCATGCTGGGGCTGGACATAGGCGAGCGCAGGGTGGGTGTGGCTCTCGGCGATTCGCGTTCGAGAATCGCGACGCCGCTCTGCGTGTTGGAGGCGCCTCTTTCGGCGAACGTTACTGGCCTTGAGTCGCTTGTGGAAGAGTACTCCGTGAAACGCCTGGTAATTGGCCTTCCTCTCACGCTGGGAGGCGACGAAGGCCCCCAGGCCCGTGCAGTTCGCCTCGAAGCAGAGGAGTTGGCCCGACTCTTGCCGGTGGAAACGGTGTTCGTGGATGAGCGCCTGACTAGCGCCCAGGCGAATCGACACATGTCGGCGTGTGGGGTCTCACAGAAGAAGCGTAGAGGTAGCGTGGACATGGTGGCAGCAGCGATACTGCTGCAGGCATATTTGGACTCTAAGGCGATTGAGGAAGATGCGAATGAATGCTAGACCAACAGTCCGACGAGCAAGGCCCCCAAAGGGCAAGACGAAGCGGCGGCTGGGCGTCATCCTGGTCACGATGGGAGTGCTCATAGCCATGGCAGGCGTGGGTGTCTGGAGTGTTTTCTATAGCCCCGAAACCCCGATTCCTCCTGGCCGAAGCGTGCCGATCACCATCGAGATGGGCTCATCGACGGCGTCCATAGGCCGGACGCTCGCCGAGGCTGGCGTTATCGACAACGCGAACATGTTCAGACTCCGCTCTCGACTCGCCGAAGTGGACGGACAGATGAAGGCGGGAGACTACACCTTTACGACCGGCATGGATTACCAGGCGGTCTTCGACAAACTCACGACTGGCCCGCAGAAGGCCTTCACAACGGTGACCATCCCTGAGGGCTTCGTCATCGAACAGATCGCGCAGCGTTTTGAAGAGCAGGCTGGCATTCCGGCAGAGGAGTTCCTAGCTCTGGCTCAGGATGGCGCACCGGAGTTCGCCCAAGCGCATCCATATCTCGAAGGCGCTTTCGGCGACTCGCTTGAGGGATTCCTGTTCCCGAAGACCTACCGTGTCCCCGAAGGGGCTACGGCTCGCGACGTGATTTCGATGATGCTTCGGCAGTTCGACAAAGAGATTGCCTCTATCGACATGTCCCCGGCTGAGCAGCGGGGTCAGTCACTGGAAGAGATCGTGATCATTGCATCGATCATCGAACGCGAGGCCAGTGTGCCCAGGGAGCGCCCCAAGGTCGCCTCGGTCATCTACAACCGGCTCGCGAAGAACATGCGCCTCGAGATCGACGCGACCGTCGAGTACGTCCTTCCCGGCAACCGATTCAGATTGCGTTACTCCGATCTCGAGATCGACAGCCCGTTCAACACCTACCGGAATTTCGGAATCACGCCCGGACCGATAGCCAATCCCGGACTAGCCTCCATAGAGGCTGCGGTTCGACCAGCTGACACCGAATACATATACTACGTCCTGACATCGCCAGATGGATCGCACACGTTCACCAGGACCTGGGCCGAGCACCAGGCGGCAAGGGAAGTATCCAGGGAGGTGTTTGGCAGGTGAGTGAGATGTCCCCCGAAGAAACCAAGAGCGCCTGCGTCACCGCTGCTGAGGAAGCGTTCGCCATCCGCATAGAGAACGCCCACAAGCAGTACAAGCGTGGAGGTAAAGTCCGAGAGGCCGTTCGCGACGTCTCTCTGTTTGTCGCCGAAGGAAGCGTCCATGGACTGCTTGGCCCCAACGGCGCAGGAAAGACCAGCACCATCAAGATGCTGCTCGGCCTATTGCGCCCGACCGCGGGACATTTCGAGATCCTCGGCTACGAAGCGACCCCGGAGATCCGACGCTATGTCGGATTTTTGCCGGAGCAACCGTATTTCCCGCCTCACCTCACAGCTCGGCAGGTGATGTCGCTCATCGGCAAGGCTTTGGAGATGCCAGCAAGCCAGGTCGCATCCCAGGCCGAAGAGCTCCTCGACAAAGTGGGCCTCGCCGGACGCGGAACCGACAAGCTCTCGACCTACTCGCGGGGCATGTTGCAGCGCTTCGGTTTGGCGCAGGCGCTTCTCGGCGAGCCTCGCGTGCTGGTTCTCGATGAACCCGCATCCGGCCTCGACCCGCTCGGGCAACGCGATGTGCGTGACCTCATCAACTCCTTGCGTGCGGAGGGGATATCGATTCTGCTCTCCTCGCACCAGCTTTCCGAGGTGGAAGCCGTTTGCGACGAGGTCACCATCCTCGCTGCAGGCAAGGTCGCTTCTCGCGGACGCATAGAGGATTTGTTGCGTGTCGACGGGCAGGTCGCCATGCGTGTTGAGGGAGACGGTCGCGAGCTACCGTCTTCGGTGACCGCGCTGACCCATTCGATCGAAGCTAACGGCGGCGAGTGGTCGCTCGCAGCGCCTGAGGATTCCGTTCGCGAAGTCGTGGACGCTCTGTATGACGGTGGGTTCAAGTTGGTCACTCTTGCGCCCAGGCGCGAGTCGCTTGAGAACTACTTCGCGCACTTAGTCGCCGAGGAAAGGGAGGGGTCCTAGATGCTCGCCCGTGTCTTAGCGATCGCGATGGCCGTCATCTTGGACGCCATGCACCGTAAACTGATCTACGTGATTGCACTTTTTGCCGTCGTCATGATGCTCGCGATTCCCATGCTTCCTAGTTACGGCCAGGGCATCGTTGAGGGTGTGTTCAGAGAGGTGGCGCTTGCCCTCACTTACATCTTTGCGATGGTTATCGTGGTGGCCCTTTCGGCTACGCGGATGCCATCGGAGATTGAGCGACGTACCTTGTACCCGGTGCTGGCTCGCGGGGTCGGTCGGGGTGAGTACATCTTCGGCACTTGGCTGGGCACCATCGCTGTTCTCGCAGCAACTCTATTGGCTTTGGGCGTGGTGACGATCGTGCTCGGGTATTTCAACTACGGCGAGCTGATGCCCGTGCTGCTCTCTGGCGTGCTGGCGATTTGGTTCGAGGCGGGTGTGATCGCGGCTTTCTGTGTCTTGGTTGCAACCATGGCGGGTCCCATAGTCACCAGTGTCGCGGCCCTGGCGTTTCTCTTCGCTGGCCATGTCAGGTCTGTTTTGCTCGATCCGGGAACACTGTTGTTCACACTCTATCCATCGCTAGACACGTTCAACGTTATCAACCCCGTAGCACATGGGACCGGCTATTCGCTGTTCTACGGCCTCACCATGCTGGCCTTTTGGGCGATCTATAGCGCCATCTGCCTTGCCGTAGCGACTTTCAGCTTCACGCGAAGGGATCTGTGAGGATCGCCATGGCCCCCAAAAAGACAAGAGGCCGCCATTGCATCCAGCGCATAGGCATCCTCGTGCTCCTGGTGGCGGCGCTGCTTGGTGCACAATTCGGTGCCGATGCGCAGGCCGTACAGGCTTCCAGGGACGCCTCAGCGCTCGGCAGGGCCGGATTCGCCTACCTTACTGGAGTCAGGACCTTCATCGCTGCTGTGCTGTGGAATCGTATCGAACCGATCTATCACGGTTTTTACGAGCACCTACCGCTCCATGAGCAGCTGCAGACTCTGCCGACACTTAGGATGGTCATTGCCCTTGATCCGCAGTTCGTGGACTCGTACTACATCGCAGCGTGGATGTTAGCGCAAAGGGGTGACGTGGAGACGGGACTAGACATTGCAAGGCAGGGTGTAGAGAACAACCCGGATTCTGGCCTCCTTCGCTTCAACTACGCGCAGGTCCTCTACCTGTTCGCAGACGACCTCGAGGGCGCAGTCCAGCAAGCCGATGTTGCCCTTGAGCGCGCCCAGTGGCGGGATTACATCGAGCAGCACGATGCCTACGCTGGGTTCGGTGCGATCTACCGAAGCGCAGGCATGACTGACCGCAACGCTTACATCCAACAAGAACTTGTGCGTCTTGATGCTCTCATCGACGACTCCCTTGCCCCGGTCCCTCACGACCATGATGGTGATGGAGTCCCGGACCACTAGACTTCCCAGAAGGAGTTCCGCTTGATGAAGGTCTTGCAGCCCGATATCTATGTAAACGATGTTCTTGGAATCGACCTTGATGCACTCAAGCAAGACGGTATCGACACCCTGTTCATAGACTTGGACAACACGATCCTCTCCAGGGATGCCGCCGAAGTCACCGGTAGCATCTTGGAGTGGGTGACCTCGCTTGAGCAGGCCGGTTTCATTACCTGCATCGTGTCGAACAACTGGCACTCATCGGCGATCGTACATGCCGAGAAGCTACAGATGGACATCGTCGCCAAAGCGATCAAGCCGCTACCGTTCGCCTTTAGGCAGGCGTTGGTGCGGGTGGGATCAAAGCCTTCCAGAACAGCGATGATCGGAGATCAGATCTTCACCGACATCCTGGGCGGCAATCTTCTTGGGATGAAGACTGTGCTCGTGAAGCCCTTGTCGGCGAGCGATCTCCCGCATACGCTACTACTGCGCAGGTTGGAGAGGTTGGTGCTGGCGGGCCGAGAGCCCCTCGATTAGACTGACCTCAGGGGATGTGTCCCCCTGACACGAAGGATGGAGGGCTGGCCGGGAATGATTATCAGCGGTAGGACGCGCTTGGCAGGCATCATCGGCATGCCGGTGGCCCACTCGCTGTCTCCTGTGATGCACAATGCGGCATACAAGGCGCTCGGCCTGGATTGGGTGTACGTTCCGCTCGGGCTTGATAGCGAGGACGATCTCGAGCGAGTTCTTCAGGGGCTCAAGGTGCTCCCGTTCGTCGGCTTCAATGTCACCATGCCTTTCAAGCAAGTCATGCTCGACCACTGCGATGAAGTCGCCATGCTTGCCCAGATGGCTGGAGCGGTGAACACCGTACACTGCGTCGACGGTCGTCTCATCGGCTACAACACCGACGGCCGAGGCATCGTCGAGTCCCTCAAACAGGATGCCGGTTTCTCGGCGCAGGACCAGAGCATAGCGATACTGGGGGCGGGGGGAGCCGCCGGTGCGGCTGCCCTGAGCTTCATCCTCGAGAAGCCCAAGAGCGTCTCTATCGTGAACCGCACCATCGAGCGCGCCGAAGAGCTTGCGGATCGCGTCAGGCCATGCGCTCGTGCGATGGAGGTTGTTGCGGTGGAATCGCAAGATGCCGAGGAGGCTGTACGCGGCGCAAAGCTGGTCGTGAACGCAACCTCGCTCGGCATGGCGAAGGATGACCCCTCGCCTGTGCCCGCCGAGTGGCTCAGCCCCGACCAGATCGTCTGCGACATGGTGTACTGTTCGGCCGAGACGCCGCTTCTCCGCGCAGCTCGCCGAGCTGGAGCGACGGCGATAGGTGGCCTCGGGATGCTCGTGCATCAGGCTGCTCTCGCGATAGACATCTGGAATCCAGCCGCACAACAATCGGCTCCGCGCGACATCATGCGCGCAGCGGCCGAGGCTGCCGCCGAGGGATGCTGCGAGGTGGCAGAGTGAGCGCAGCTACCGGAAAGCGCCTAGGGCGACTTCTGGTCCAGTCCGGTCTGGTGACGCCCGAGCAACTCGAGGAGGCCATCGCGCAGTCGGGTGGCGCCACCTTGACCTCGACCCTGGACCGACTCGGATTCGTCGACGAGGTCAGGATTGCCCAGGTGATCGCCGAGGAGATGAACCTGACCTACGTCGACCTGGGAACCTACGACATCGATCCCAACGCTGCAGTCAATCTATCCTCGGAACTTGCGCGACGCTACACGGTGCTTCCCATCAAGGTCCAGGACGACGAACTCATCGTCGCCATGGCCGATCCCGCTAACATCTTCGCCATCGATGACTTGAGGATCGTCACGGGGCAAGAGATCCGCCCCGTAGTCACCGCCGAAGGTGATCTTCTTGCGGCCATCGAGAGGTTCGCATCATCGCGCCAGAATATCGATGACATCGTGGGCGACGTTGAAGATAGCGTCACGGTCGATGCCGGGGACAAGGAATCTGACGAAGACTCGGCACCCGTCGCTAAGCTACTCAATCAGATCGTCACCGAAGGTATCCGACAGGGTGCTGGCGACATCTACATCGAACCTTATGAGAAGGAGATGCGCGTCCGATTCCGCGTCGATGGCGTGTGCCAGGAGATCATGCGCAGCCCCAAGAAGCTCAATAGGCAGCTCATCAGCCGCCTGAAGATCCAGGCGGGCATGGACATCGCAGAGCGGCGCATCCCTCAAGACGGCCGTTTCGGTGTCACGCTGGATGGCAAGGGCGTCGACTTCCGAGTGGCGGTTCTTCCAATCGTCAACGGTGAGCTCGCTGTTCTGCGACTGCTTCGCAAGGATTCGATCATGATGTCCCTCAAGGACTTGGGCTTCCTGCAGCACAACATGGATAGACTCTTCGATGCCCTCAAGCTGCCGTACGGCGCGATCTTGGTGACAGGCCCGACCGGATCAGGAAAATCAACCACGCTATACGCCGCGATCAACGAGACCAACGACCCCAAGTCCAACCTGATCACGGTTGAGGACCCCGTCGAGTACCGACTTGCTGGCTTGTCCCAGGTCCAGGTGCACGAGAGGGCCGGGCTGACATTCGCAGCCGCACTGCGCTCCATCCTGCGTCAGGACCCCGACAAAGTCATGATTGGTGAGATCCGCGACAAAGAGACCGGAACCATCGCCATCGAAGCGGCCCTCACGGGCCACCTCGTGCTGTCGACTCTCCACACGAACGACGCCCCTTCGGCAGTCACCAGACTCACCGAGATGGGTATCGAGCCTTTTTTGACCGCCTCGGCGATTACCTGTGTGCTCGCCCAGAGGCTCGGGCGTCGCTTGTGCAGCAGCTGCAAGGAATCGTATGTCCCGGATGAGGCGGCCCTCGTGAAGGTGGGCTTTCCCTTCACGCCGGGCTCACCGCCACAGATATTCCGGGCCAAAGGGTGCAAGAAGTGCAATAACATCGGCTATAAGGGCCGGATGGGCATACACGAGGTCCTTACGATGTCCGAGACCATCGAGCGCATGACAGTCGAGCATGCCTCCGCCGACGACATCAAGAGGCAGGCCATCGAAGAGGGGATGCTGACCCTTCGGGACGACGGTTTCGAGAAGGTCAAGATGGGCCTTACGTCCATTGAGGAGATCTTGCGGGTCGTCGTCTGATCCACGGCATCACACTCCGCATCCTACATGCAGTAAGCTGTTGTTTCTTGTGCCTCGTTCGTGAGAGACTAGCGGATGAGTCCGGTCTCGGCCGGCGCACACGATATTTGGCGGTCAAGCAGCTAAGGGAGGTGTCACGGGCGCATGACGAAGAGTGGCGTGGGAGATTATTTCATCAGCGACGAGGATGAGGATTACCTCGAGCCTGATGAAGACATCATCTTGCCTTCAGTAGTCGTTGCTGCGGAACCACCCGCAGTGCTCCCCATACCGGAGGTCGTCCCGACACCTGTGGTCCCAGAGGTCATACCAGCACCTGCTGCCCCCGTCGCTCCAGTCGCCGAAGCGCCCCCAGTGGCCGCAGCTCCAGTAGCCCAGGTACAGACGCCGCCAGTCGAGGTGAGCGTGAAGCCAACCTCCCGAGAAGACCGCTTGGCTGAGGCGCTCAACAACCTGATGCTCGTATCGCCGGATGTCGAGGCTGCAGCACTGGTCAGCATGGACGGCTTCGTGATGGCCTCTGCGCTACCTGCTGGGATGCAGGAAGACCGAGTAGGCGCTATGTCCGCCGCCATCCTCGGCTTGGGAGAACGGGCCGCGGCGGAGCTGGGCAGGGGTCACCTCACCCAAGTGTTCATCGAGGGCGAGGACGGGTATGTCATCTTAATCGCAGCCGGTGAGCGTGCTGTTCTGACAGCTCTCACGCTGTCGAAGAGCAAGCTAGGACTGGTGTTGTACGACATGAAGACCTCGGCCGAAGAGATGGCCGGGATTCTAGGATAGATCGAGTGCGGATGCCGCATCGTAGAAGGGTTCGAACATAGCTCATGGCTCTGCGCGGTAACCTTAGAGACTTCAGCCTTCCCGACGTCTTTCAGCTGATAACTTTCAGCAAGAAGACCGGGGTTCTACGTATAGCGCGCTCCGACGGGCCGCTGGGTTCTGTGTGGTTCAGAGACGGCGAAGTCTTCTTCGCCCAGTCCAACTGGCGCGTCGAACTGCTGGGAGAACGACTCGTTCAGGCCGGTCGCATAACTCCGCCTGCATTAGCCCGCGCCCTCGAGATCGCTGATTCGACGGCCCAGCAAGGCAGACGCCTCGGCCAGATCCTCGTTGACGAAGGCTACATCACCGACAAGGTCCTCGAAGCTTTCGTTCAAGAGCAGATTCAGGACACGATTTTCGATCTCATGAGGTGGGACGAGGGCGATTTCGACTTCGAAATCCTTCCCGAGATATCCCACGAGGACATCGGCATCGCAGTCTCCATCGAGAACATCGTGATGGAGGGGAGCCGCCGCCTCGAGGAGTGGACCCGGATCAAGAAGAAGATCCCGTCCATGGAAATGGTCTTCAAGATGGCCACAGCGCCCGGTGAGGGAACATTCGAGATTTCCCTCAAGCCCGCCGAGTGGAATCTACTGTTGCTCGTAGACGGCTCGCGTTCCGTGGCTGAACTCGCATCACAGAAGAGTAGGACCGATTTCGAGGTCGCACGCATCATGTACGGCCTGTACTCGGCTGGCCTGCTTGAAGTTGCAGATGTCGATGAGGTCGAGCGCCTCAGGGCTGAGCGACTTGAGCAAGAGCAGGCCCTTCTCGAGCGTCAAAGAGCCGAGGAAGCCGCTCGAGCAGATGCGCTTGCAGCAGAGATTGCTGCCGCCGAAGAGGCCCGCAGGCTTGAAGAACAGCGTGCTCGCGAGGAAGAAGAACAGCGTGCTCGCGAGGAAGAAGAACAGCGTGCTCGCGAGGAAGAAGAACAGCGTGCTCGCGAGGAAGAAGAACAGCGTGCTCGCGAGGAAGAAGAACAGCGTGCTCGCGAGGAAGAAGAACAGCGTGCTCGCAAGGAAGAAGAGCGGACGCTCCTTGCTGCCGCCCAGATTGCCGTCGCTGCTGAGGTTCAGATTGAATCCAGAGAGCCCGAGGTCCCAGAATTTCTGTCGGGAGGCTCGGCCCAGACCACCTCGCAGGATATGGCGGCGCTTGAGGAGATGATGGGCGCGGTACTCGCTCCCGAGCCAGAGCCCGGACCCGAGCCAGAGCCCGAACCGGAGCCCGAACCCGAACCCGAACCGGAGCCCGAGCCCGAGCCCGAACCCGAACCCGAGCCCTCTACTCCGATCATCACAGGCGACCTTGAGCGCGATCTCATGGCCCTCGGCCTCGGCGAGCTTCCGGATAATGCTGGACTACTGCAGCCTATCGGGCAGGAAGATGTCGCTACGGCGCCGTCAGGGGACATCCAGTTCTTGACCGAGGAACTGCTGGACAGCGAAGAGCCCCCCGAGGTTGTGAGCGGAGACTTCGTGCTCATCGATCAGATTGAGGTTGTGGCTGCGGAGACAGCGTATGACCCCATGGCGATCGAGACTGAGGTATCTGTCGACCCAACACCGGCGGACTTCTCGTACATCATGGACTCTCTTGAGGAGAGCCCGGACTTTGATGTGGGCACACCGCAGCCCGAAACGGAGTCGGACGCCCCGGCCTTGCCGGACTGGTCCTTGGAGGTTGACGAGTCAGAGAGCGTCGACCTTGCCGAAGACCCGGACGACACCCCACAGCCTCGACCCGGTGTAATCTCTACCGATGCGTTCCTAGCAGACTTCTCGGCAACCGATGTCGATATGGGGCTATCGCGTAGCATAGGTGCCGAAATATCGGCCTTGACCGGCGTCGGGGAGCCAAGACGCCCGGTGGCCAGTGTCAACAGACTCCCCCAGGAGGGACAGCCGATGGAGCTCCACCGTGATCGGGCCGTTGACAAGGCTTTGGTGATGAAGATCATCGAAGGCCTGGAGAGATTGTGATAAGGAGCCGATAGTCGCATGCAGTCAGTCAAGGTGGTCGTAACCGGACCGTTCAACGCAGGAAAGACCACGTTCATCAAGGCGGTGAGCGAAATCACGGTGCTTTCCACTGAGCGCCAGGTATCCGGGATATCGGGCGAGGGGAGCGGCGAGACTACAGTCGCTATGGACTTCGGTCGGATCACGATTGCCGACGACATAGTCTTGTACCTGTTCGGCACACCCGGCCAAGAGCGATTCTCGTTCATGTGGGAGACCCTGTCTGAGGGAATGCTCGGCTTCGTCCTTCTGGTGGACGCCACCGACGATGACTCGTTCGAAGACGCGTTGGCCATGATCAAGTTCTTTCGCAGCATGTCCGACGTGCCCTTCGTGGTGGCTGCCAACAAGGTCGACCCAGGTGATGTCGAAGCGATCAGGGCGGTTCGGGAGAGACTCGAGCTCGAGGACTCCATCGCGCTGCTGCCCGTGGATGCCCGCGACAGGGATTCGGTCAAGGCGGTGTTGCTGGGCCTCCTGTACGAGATTCTGAACAGCATGGCTTGATGATGGACTCCAGAATCCTCATCCTCGGATTGAGCGTAGCCCTAGTTTTGATCTCGCTCACGGTTCTTGTCGTTGCGATGATGCGGGCTTCGCGCTCGAAACAGCGCGATGACGTCTTTGCCTCCCAAGGGTATTTCCATGACGCCGAAGAGAGTGCTGCGATCGGTTTACCCGTGGACCCAAAAGAGTGCCCTTTCGAAGAAGCCGAGGAAACCACCGCTGACTGGCTGTCCGAGCCTATCCGGGCCGGGAGCTGGAACCCTGACGTCAGCGCGACTCCCGCACCCGTGTCCGAGCCCTCACCTGAGCTGCAGTCGATCTTCGCCCTGGAGCCCGAACCCGAGCCCGAGGCTGCACTCGAACCCGAGCCCGAACCCGAGCCGCTCCCGGTATTCGCCCTGGAGCCCGAACCCGAGCCCGAGGCTGCACTCGAACCCGAGCCCGAGCCCGAGCTGCTGCCGGTATTCGCCCTGGAGCCCGAACCCGAACCCGAGCCCGAGGCTGCACTCGAACCCGAGCCCGAGCCCGAGCTGCTGCCGGTATTCGCCCTGGAGCCCGAACCCGAACCCGAACCCGACCCCGAGCCCGAGCCCGCACACGAACCCGAGCCCGAGCCCGAACCCGAACCCGAGCCGCTGCCGGTATTCGCTCCCGAACCCGAGCCCGAACCTGCACCCGAACCCGACCCCGAGCCCGAGGCTGCACTCGAACCCGAGCCCGAACCTGAGCGCCATCAGTTCGTCCCGGTGGCCCCGGTTGAGATGTGGTTCGGAGAGGCACGGGTCGGCGTAAAAGAGGGTTCGCGCACCTACTCCTTGCTCACTGGCTATGCGCAAACCCTCTTCGACGATCTCAAGCGCTCTCGACCATGAGCCTGATGCGCGAGCAATTTCCCGAATAGCCCCCGGTGGGGTACCATATCGCTGAAGAGGCGACTCTAAATCCTGGGGAATCGTTCCTGCAGGAATCAGCCAAATTTGAGCAGTCAAGGGGCGGCATTGGCAGAATCGGGACAGAGACTTGGTCAGCTACTGGTAAGAGCCGGAGTCATCTCCGACAAGCAGCTCAGCGATGCGATCCAGGTCCACACAGCAACGGGTAGTCCGCTAGGTCGCGTTCTTGTGGACCTCGGTTATGCCACGCAAGGCGCAATCCTGGCCGTCATGGCGACTCAGATCGGCATCCCATACATCGACTTCTCTCAGCGCAGGCCTGATCCCGTGGCCGTCACCCTTGTTCCCAAGGAGCTCGCACAGCGGTACGCCTTGATGCCCGTCGGGATTTCCGAAGAGGGGGAGCTCATCATTGCGATGGCCGACCCCCAAAACGTCCTAGCGCTCGATGACCTGAAGATCATCACCGGCCATGAGATCAAGCCGGCGATCTCGACCAAAGATGAGATCATGGCCGCTATCGAAGAGCATTACCAAGTGGCCGAGCACACCGAGATGGACACATTCATCGGCACCGATGAGATGGACCACGCCGAACTCGACGCACTCACAGACGTCACGTCGGAAGCCCCGATAGTCAAGCTCGTCAACTTCGTCATCCAAAAAGCAGTTGCCGAGCGAGCCAGCGACATCCACATCGAGCCGCAAGAGAACGACCTTCGGGTCCGCTTCCGCATCGACGGTGTGCTCCATGAAATCATGCGAAGCCCCCGGGCAATCCAAGCCGCCGTCATCAGCCGATTCAAGATCATGGCCGAAATGGACATAGCCGAATCCCGCAAACCCCAAGACGGCCACTGCGCGGTCACCATCAGCGGGACCAAGATCGACTTTCGCGTCTCGACGCTGCCAACGGTCTACGGCGAGCGAGTCGTACTGCGTATCCTGCGCAAGGACGCAATCCTGCTGCAACTTTCGGACTTAGGCTTCTTGCCATCGGTATTGGAGCGATTCGAGTCCTCTTTCCGAAAGCCGTACGGCGCCATCCTGGTCACCGGCCCAACCGGTTCGGGTAAGTCGACCTCGCTGTACGCCGCCATCAACGTGCTCAACTCGCCACATCGCCACATCCTTACCGCCGAGGACCCGGTCGAGTACCGGCTCGACGGCATAAACCAGTGTCAGGTCTCGCCTAAGGCCGGCCTCACCTTCGCCCGCGCCCTACGCTCATTCCTGCGATGTTCGCCCGACGTCATCCTCGTGGGAGAGATCCGCGACCAGGAAACAGCGCGTATCGCTATCGAATCCGCACTCACCGGTCACCTCGTGCTCTCCACACTCCACACCAATGATGCCCCGGGCGCCCTGACGCGCCTCATCGAGATGGGCATCGAGCCGTTCCTCGTCGCATCGGCACTGGACTGCATCCTAGCTCAGAGATTAGCCCGGCGCCTCTGTTCAGGCTGCAAGCAGGAGTACAAGCCCTCGGAGAAGATGCTCCTCGAAGCGGGCTATAGCCCGGACAACCTGCCCGAGACCCTCTTCAAGGCCAAAGGCTGCAAGAAGTGCGGCAAGACGGGCTACCGAGGCCGCATGGGGGTCCACGAAGTCCTCCTCCTCTCCGAAGAAATCAGCCGACTCACTGTCGAGGAAGCAACCGCCGAGAAGATCAAGGCTGTAGCTGTCGCCGAGGGAATGTTGACCTTGCGACAAGATGGCCTCGAGAAGGTCAGGGCAGGCGTCACCTCTGTCGAAGAGATTGTGCGTGTGATAGTCTAGGACTCGACACGAGACGATTGTGGGGTGTTGGATATGTACGACATCGGCGAGTTGTTGCTTAGGGTTCGAAGCGAAGGGGGCTCCGATTTACACCTGACCGTCGGCATTGCTCCCGTGATTCGAATCCACGGGAAATTGTGTCCGGTGGATGGCCCTCCGCTCACGGCTCAGGATACCAAAGAGCTAGTGCTCTCCATCATGACGGAAACCCAACGGGCAGCTTTGGAGACTGAGCGCGAACACGACTTCGCGTATTCATTGCCCGGGGAGGCTCGCTTCAGGGCGAATGCGTACTACCAGAGGAACAGCCTCGGCGCAGCATTCCGGTTGATCCCCAAGAATATCCGGACCTTCGAGGAACTTGGTTTGCCGCCGGTACTCAAGGAGATGGCTGACAAGCGCCGAGGTCTGATACTTGTGACAGGCCCGACAGGATCCGGTAAATCCACGACTCTGGCAGCCGCCATCGACCATATCAACAGAACTCGATCCGAACACATCGTCACCATCGAGGATCCAATCGAGTACCTTCACACGCACATCAAGAGCGTGGTCAATCAGCGGGAGGTCGGCTCCGACACCCAGTCGTTCATGCGGGCATTGCGTCACGTACTAAGGCAAGATCCTGACGTGATCCTGATTGGTGAGATGCGCGACTTAGAGACCGTTTCATCCGCACTGACAGCTGCGGAGACCGGTCACTTGGTCTTTGCGACGCTGCACACCAATGACGCCGTCCAAACGGTGGACCGCATCATCGATGTGTTTCCGCCCTACCAACAAAGCCAGGTGCGCACTCAGTTGGCAGGAGCATTGCAGGGCGTAGTCAGCCAGCAGCTACTTCCAACTCCCGACGGGGATGGCCGAGTGCTAGCCGTAGAGGTGATGGTGGCTACACACGGGGTACGAAACATAATCAGAGAAGGCAAAGCCCACCAGTTGTGCACCATCATGCAAACAGGTTCTCAGCAAGGAATGGTAACGATGGACTCGTCTTTGGCCGATATGTATCTGAGAGGACGCATATCGTATGATACAGCCATGCATCACTCGATAGATCTCAAGACTTTTCAGGCGCTGGTCTCCAGCGGATGACGTGTACGAGGAGCGGTAACTGATGGCGACATTCAACTATTCTGTTCGCGATAAAGCCGGCAAGGTACAGAAGGGCTCCCTTGAGGGCGAAAGCCGAGAGGCCGTCAGTGCCAAGCTCAGGCAGATGGGCTTCATCATTCTCGAGCTCGATCAACAGAGTGCGCTCGCAGCACTTGGTCAGTTAAAAATTGGTGGAGGCGCAGTCAAGCCCAAGGACATCACCATCTTCTCGCGCCAGTTTGCCACGATGATTAACGCAGGACTATCCCTTACCAAGTGCCTATCAATCCTTGCTTCTCAAACCGAGAGCGAGGCTCTACGCACAATCATCGGAGCGATATCCAAGGACGTTGAATCAGGCCAGTCACTCTCTGAGTCCCTGGGCCGACACCCCAAGACTTTCCCACCTATCTTCGTGAACATGGTACGGGCCGGTGAGACAGGCGGTGTACTCGATGAGGTCCTCGTCAGGCTGGCCGATCACTTCGAGAGCGAGCAGGCGCTCAAAGGCCGCGTCAAGTCTGCCATGACCTACCCGATTGCGATGGCGGCCTTGGTGCTGATCATCCTGGTGGCGATGATGGTCTTCGTCGTACCCACTTTTGAGCAGATGTTCGCGAGTATGGGCGGGGAACTTCCGTTCATGACACAGGTGCTTGTGGACATTTCGAATTTCGTAGCGGGCATTGGGGGCGTGATCACGGCGATTGCGCTTTTTGTCGCCTATTTCAGCTTCAAGTTTTGGAAAGGGACCACGTCAGGCCGCTTCATTTGGGATTCATTCGTTCTCAAGGCTCCGGTGTTCGGTCCGCTAACCAGGAAAGTTGCTCTTGCGCGATTCACTCGAACCTTCGGAACTCTTGTGTCCGCTGGTGTGCCCATCTTGTCTGCGCTGGACATCGTGGCGGACACCGCAGGCAACGAGGTGGTTTCGAGGGAGGTGAGAAAGGCTCGCTCTGCCATCAAGGAGGGGGAAGCCATAGCTAAGCCGCTGTCAGAATCGAAGGTCTTCCCGTCGATGCTAGTGCAGATGATCGCGGTCGGCGAGGAGACCGGTGCGCTGGATGCCATGCTCAACAAGATCGCTGACTTCTATGATGAGGAGGTCGCAGCTCAGGTCGATTCACTCACCTCGCTGATCGAGCCTCTGATGATGGCATCTCTTGGCGGAGTGGTAGGCTCCATGGTGGTTGCCCTGTATATGCCGATGTTTCAGGTCATCACGTTGGTGCAGTGAACAAGAACTTTCCTGATTTATTGGTTTTCCCTAATGTTGATAGCAAAAGATGCCGATAGGGTACAATGTAAAGGCAGTCAGACGACTGCGTGACCTAAGGGAAGGAGACATCGATGAAGATGTTCCGCAGGAAGGACGAGGGTTTCACCCTAGTCGAGCTCATGGTCGTTATCCTTATTATTGGTATACTAGTCGCTATCGCAATACCAGTCTTCAATGCTGCGCGCGCCACAGCTGAAAGGCGTACATGTCACGCCAATCAGCGCACTATCGAGGGTGCCGCCCAGCAGTTCGTGGCCGATGCTGGCGGGGATATTTCGACAGTGGACACGATGAGTGCAGTAGTGCCGCGGTTCATCGCTCAGGCTCCACTCTGCCCAACGAATAACGTTCCCTACGTCCTCACAAATGGTGAGACTATTTGCCCCGACACTTCCACTGGTGCCAACCACGGACGATTCCAGTAAAGCTCTGACAGCATCAGATGAGACAACAGAGGCCGGTGCCTTCAGCACCGGCCTCTGAAATGTTTTTTGAGCTTCGAGAATTCAAGCACCAGCCTCATTCCAGATTCAGTGAGAGATCGCCAGCCTGCAAGGAGTAGAACTTGTCCGGACTTGAATTCACTATTCCAGCGACTATTGTCTTCATCCTTGGTCTGGCCCTAGGCAGCTTCGCTAACGTCGTGATATCGCGGGTTCCGGCTGGTCGATCATTCGTAGCACCTAGGTCGCGATGCCCGCACTGCGGCACCACCATCCGCTGGCGGGACAACATCCCCGTCGTCTCTTGGCTTGCCCTGAGGGCGAAGTGCCGTGACTGTGGCGGACCGATATCATGGCGGTATCCGGGGGTCGAGATTGCATCTGGCATACTGTGGCTCCTCGCGGTGTTGGCTTTCGGTGTCGGACCGCAAGCCGTGATCGCGGGCTTCTTCTTCTGGATGCTGCTCGTCCTCACCTTCATTGACATCGACACTATGCGCCTCCCCAATCCAATCGTAGCCGTTCTGGGCGCCGTAGGGATGGCAGCGGCCGCAGCGTCCCAGCTCACCGGTCTTCATCTTGCACCACTGACTCCAGCCGCGACAGTAGCCTCACCCATTGCCGCAGCGCTTTTAGGCTCCGTCACGGCAGCCGGGTTGAGTTGGGGGATAGCTGCAGCTTACGAACGTATGCGAGGTCAGGCCGGGCTTGGCATGGGTGACGTGAAGCTACTTGCGGCCATCGGGCCGTTCCTGGGCCTCTACACGGTCGCCGTGATTTTTGTTGGTAGCGTCCTGGGGGCCGGCTTTGTCGCATGTCGTGCCTACCGTCGAGGGGTGGACTCCCGGCTCAAAGTGCCCTTCGGTCCGTTCCTTGCGGGCGCAGCTGTTTTGATTGCCCTGTTCGGTGCCCAGATTTGGGATTGGTACCTTCGCTTGATTGGTCTCAGTTAGGCCTGACTGAGGGTGTCAAGTTCGGGGACTCTTGAACCGATAGGTATAATAGAAGTGTGCTGAATTCATGTTGCCTACCAAACTCTCATCGATGGGAGTGAAGGACTTATGCGGAAGACAACAGTGTCGGGAAACAGAGAATCCCATAGGCTAGCCCACAATGACGCTGGGTTTACGCTTGTTGAGATTCTGGTTGCCTCTGCGATCATGTTTTTTGTGGCGACAGCTCTTTTTGGGCTGGTCTCCACTTCCACCATGCTTAGCGTCACTGCCAAAGCGGATGCTGTCGCAGTAAACGCAGCCAGTTCCTTCTTGGAGCAGGTCAGACGCCTTGCTTACACAGAAGTCACCCAGGCTAGAATCAATACGCTGGCTTCGGGCGCGTCGACGACCATTGACGGTGTTACCGTCTCGATGTCGGCCACTGTGACTCCACATTGGTTTCAGGACCAGAACCAAAGCACACTGTATCCCCCCTATAAGCATGTGGCCGTTACGGTGCGCGCGACAGGTCCGGTGGGAAGGCCCTTCGTTCTGAGGACCGGCACTTTCGTCAGCGAGCTGCGGCCCACTGGATCACCTCCCGGAACCCCTAATGCGACCGGACCCCCCGGGGTTCCTGAGCCTCCGCTGTATCCAGCCACAATCACTTTGACACCCAACACCCCACGAGGCGGCGCCGTTCGTGGAAGTGCTGTGCCGATGGGCATGACAGCGGTTGCCGGTGGCTCCGGGGTGACATTGAATGAGATTGAGATACTGACCAGTTCAACAGGAGTGAATCCAGCAAGCATATTGTTCAAATCGGGTATAACCGAACCCAGTGACTCCATTTCAGGACAGTGGAACACCCTGGCACTGAACCCAGGCGGCACCCAGCGTTTCCCAGACGGCCTCTATATGATGAGAGCAGAAGCTCTAGACAGTCGCGGTCAGGTAACTTCCTTCGACTGGAACCTGATTGTAGATAACAATCCGCCAGAGGCTCCAACTACTCCTGTGGTGCGCTCTACAGCTGGCAACACCTCTGTGACCTTTGGCTGGGATCCAGCCAGGGACGGGAATTGGTGGGTGCCTCGATATAGTGTCAGTTGGTCAGAGCAGTCTCCGGTGAACGGCACCTTTCTTGCACCTTCTTCTGCGGAAGTTACGCCACCAGATATGGATGATCCAATTCAGTGGACTGGCAGCACGCAGGCTTTCCGCAGGTATCGCATTGATGTCACTTCGCAGGGGCCCATCGCAGAAGGGCAAACGGTGCCGTTTCACACTTCCAGCCCAGTCAGCGCAACCTTCATTTCGAGACCTTCGTTCACGGGAACCGTTGAGATGATCGATAGGGGGAGAAACAACCGTGCGGCAACTTTCAATATCTCGCTGACCAGTAACACTCCAGGATTTCATACCACTGCAGTGACTAACTACAGATGGCAGTACCGATACTTCATAGATGGCCAGCCTACGACCGCTTGGATCAATATTGGAATCACGCCGTCGACCTTGGCCGCTCTCACACTGAACAACTGGTCCGCACCGCTCAACGGAGAGTTCGCTGGCCTCATCGGAGGCGCTCCAAGGGGCTGGATAGAGTTCCGTTGCCTGGTAACTGTGACGCCCAATGGTGGCGCCCTTATGCAGATTCCATCCTCAGTGGTTCGGTTCACGCGTCAGGATAGCGCAAGGGGCCACACCACACGCGGCGTTGACGAATGGACTCGTTGGGAGACACCGCCCACGGTAACACCTGAAATCAATTGGGAGATGTGGGGTCAATGACGCTTCGCGGAATCCCGTCACACAGGGAGTCAGGGTTCTCCCTGGCAGAGCTCTTGGTGTTCATGGCGCTGCTTGGAGTGATTCTTACCATGGCGTTCACAGTCGCCCAGGTTGTCTCTGCCGGCCAGCGAACGGCTGATAGAGAGACTTATCAGGCGAGAGCCATAACGTACCCCATGAGTAGGATGAGCGAGATCCTGATTCAGAACACCACAATCGAGGTCAACCCTGCTCCAACGCCATACTCGCTGTCGGTCAGAACCGACCAGAATCTCGATGACATTCCTGAGCAGCATAACTTCAGGATCATCACCATCGCAGGCGAAACTTACATCGAGCATGTGTCCTACAACATGACTGCTGCCGGAGTACGCATAACGCCAGCTAGACTCCGAAACACTTACGGGCCCGGAATAACCAACTTGCAGGACGGAGTACCATTGTTCACATACTACCCTTCTGGAACCGAACCGCAAGCGATTACAGACATGGGTTTAGTCAGAGGGCAAGCACGTAGCGTTCGTGTCACGATACAGGCGAGAAACGATGATAGAACCATCACCGATTCGGTGGTTGTCGTGTTTAGAAACCGCGACCGATAGCAATGGAGGACGTGCGATGAAGCGTCGACTCAAGTGTGGGATACCCACAAGCACCGCATCCGACTCAGGCTACGCAGTCGTGGTAGTGATGGGGATCATTGCGGTTCTGACCGTTGTCACTTTCGGGGGATTCGCTATGTCGCGACAGGCGATCCACGAGGCGAGCGTCAATCGGCAGGAGACCCAGGCGTTCCAGGCCGCCAACGGCGCTCTGGACGCTGCCGTCGCGCGATTTCGTCATGGGGCATCCGCCGTCGCAACTGCTCCCATGATCTTTAGTGCGGAGGAACTGGTTTCGGGCAGCGCAACTGTGACTGTTAGGCCTACCAATCCTTTCGAATATGTCTTGACTTCGGTCGGTCGTGGAGCCGATGGGAGTCAGGAGACGATCAGCATGCGTCTGTGGGTCATGGATCTATATGGGATGAATATCGCACATAGCACAGGGGTCACGAGTGCCGGTGGGAAGATGGGCGGAAACTCTACCGTGTTCGGGCCATTCTACAGTCATGGCAGCCTTAGGGGGAATGCTGAGATCGGACAAAGTGTAGAATTTGGCTGGGGTCCGCTCTTTGTAACGAACGGGCACTTCATCATGAACAATCCGGAAAAGGCCCTCAATGCTAGCGGAGGAAATTCTCAAAGAGATCAAGTTCGAATATTGTATGCCGACCAAGGGGCTACTGTTCCGGATGTAGCTGGCACAACAGTCATCCGGCCAGTGCCAAGGATGATTGTGCCCAGGGTTGATGAGGCCTATCTCCAGAGGGCATATTCTGATGCTGCTGCACAGTCGAGGGATAATGTTCAAGGGCATGCGGGGGGGATCGCCAACGACGAAAGGGACCAAAGTGGCCGTTATCCGGGCATACACGCCCCTGGGGCGAGTCCTGAGCGCTACAAAGTTGTCGATAGCGATAACGATGTGGACGGGGATACTGGCTTGCGGATAGATGCTTCGACTCCCTCGTTTGGGCGCCTTACCGACGACTTTGCGTGGGATGGCACCAATCGTGTGCTGACCGTGCGGGGAACTGTGTTCGTCGACGGCCCCTTGACAATCGCCGTAGGCAGCCTCGTGAGCTACCAAGGTCAGGGCACAATAGTTGCGAACGGCGAAATCAGGTTCGAAAATACAAACTTCGTTCCTCTTGGGGGCTTAATGGATGGCCGCCCTGAGGATGGTGTGCGTGACGGCCTACCGCATCAGTTGTTCAGAAGTGAAGCGGTCATAGGACTGGCTACTCCTTCTAGCATACACCTGTCTCCGTCCACGGACAGCAATCAGCAGAACCCGTACGGTCCGCCCACTCATGCAGGGGCTTTCTTCTCCAACGGAACGATCAGCATCGACAAGAAAGTGCTAGTCGTGGGCTCTTTGATAACCGGGGGAATGAATATTGTAGGCAACAACAATATGGACCTCAGAACCAGCCCAAATCTTGGGGAAGTGCTTTCCCCAGCAATGCCGGGTCACGGCATGAATGCCGTCAGCATGAGTGGTTGGTCCCGCCAGTGAACTCGGGTATTGCGTATATTCACAAGCTATGGGTACAATCTTTCACAGGATTGTTTTGATGCAGCAACAGTCGTAGCAGTTTCGTAGCAGTGATGGCAGAAGGGGGCCTCCGTTGGGTCTCGTATCCTTAGGAGCTCAGACGATACCGGTTGGTCTCGATATTGGGACCGATCAGGTACGCATCGCACAGGTCAAGCCGTCAGGCTCTGGCTTCATACTATCTGCTTACAGCAAGGTCGGCATGCCCTTGGGTGCTGTTGTCGAAGGGGAGATTTTCGATCAGATGGCTGTCACCCATGCCGTCAAGGATGCTTGGCGACTCGGGGGGTTCAAGGGCAAGGACGTCGCTATCGGGGTATCCAATCAGAAGGTTGTAGTACGTTTGATCGACCTTCCCTACATGGAGCGCGCGGAGCTTCAAGGCGCGATCCAGTATCAGGCTCAGGATTACATCCCGATCCCCGTAGAGGATGCTATCCTCGATTTCCAGATCATCGGCGACTATATGACCCCGACCGATGAGCATATGATGGAGGTCTTGTTGGTGGCCGCCGCCCGCGACATGATCGACAACGCTGTTTCAGCAGTCGAGGCCGCCGGCCTTCGGCTTGTAAGAATCGACGTAACATCGTTCGCCCTAGTAAGAGCGCTCTTCGGCGCAGTAGACAGCGTTTTACCCGCGCACGAAGAGGCGCCAGGCGAGGCGATCGGCGTGATCCATATCTCTTCGGGCGTGACCAACATAGCAGTGGTGGAAAAGGGCGTTCCTCGCTTCACGCGCGTCTCTGCAATCGCAGGAAATCAGTTCACTCAAGCGATTTCGAACGTGCTCAATCTGACGTTCGACGAGGCTGAGGAGCTCAAGCTGAGAGCTGGCCTCCCTGACATCGAGGGCGGGGCACCAGTGACGGAGGATCATGCGGTACAAGTTGCTCAGGACACCCTGGAGCGTGAAGTCAACAAGTTCATCGCGGAGGTTCGTCGGTCGTTGGACTACTACCTGACGCAGGCAACACAGGTCAGGTCGATTTCTAAGATATATGTCACCGGAAGTGGGTCACAACTCACCCATCTGACTGATTATCTTTCGAAGGGTCTCCAGGCAGAAGTGCGTGTCGTTGACCCTATGCAGTTTCTCCAGGTTCCCGCAGCGCTGGAGCCCGTGGTCATGAGCGACAGAATGGGAATTGCGCCAGCAGTCGGCCTGTCAATGGGGGGTGCAGGGTAGATGGTTCGCATCAACCTACTCCCTCGTGAGATCAGCGAAAAGAGAAATTTCGAGACTGCGATCAAGATCGCAGCGCTAGCCGCACTTGTTGTTTACTTGGTGCTGTTCGCAGTCTTCGGGTTCACGCAGTGGATGCTATCTCAGCGCACCGCCGAACTCCAGTCACACAAAGACCTGGCGGCTACTCTTAGCGCACAGGCTAGCGCATTGCAGATATTCGAAGACAAAGAGGCCGATCTGGCTCAACGTCAAATTGTCATGCAGGAGGCGGTCAAGCAACGTATCGACTGGGGCAGGCTTCTCAACGAGCTTTCATTGGTTTTGCCTACGGATGTATGGCTGGACAGCCTCCAGGCTGCACAGGACACAGGCTTGACCCTAAGTGCGATTGCAGTTGACTCTGCAACTGACGTACCCGACATGGGCCACAAGGCGGTCGCAAGGACGCTTGCTCGTTTGGCGAACATCGAGATGCTCAGCAGCGTCTGGCTGACGAGCTCCCAGAAGACAGAGTTGCCCGGGGTCGCAGATGCTCCTGGCCAGCCGGTACTTAGATTCCAGGTCACCTGTGAGGTCATGAGTCCTGATCAGATGGAAGCGATATCGACCGATGCCCCTGACCCCTCGACCACAGCGACTCCGTGAGATGAGGCTTCACTGAGATGAAACTCACGCCCAAACAGAAGCTCCTAGCCATCGTTGTTGGTATGGTCCTTGTCGCCGTGTTGATTGTGGCACTTCTCGTCGTACCTCAGTTCACTCGGTTGGCAGAAATCGAATCCCAAGTTCAAGCTGCGCAGGGTGAGGCAGATGCTGCACGACTCCTGCTTGAGCAGCGACAGGAAATCAAGGCACAGTCTGCACAGACAGAGACACAGCTTCTACGTCTCTCAAACCAGCTGCCTGCCAGCCCTGAACTACCTGCATTCATTATTGAACTGCAAGATGTCATCAATGAATCTGGCTTGGAGTTCTCCATGCTTTCACCAACCCTGCCCGTTGATGGGGGCCTTGGATTTAGCACCATCGGTATCTCGGTGACGATCAGGGGCGAATGGGCCGATATCATTGACCTCACCCAGCGCCTAAGACGGGTGGTCAGGCAAGTTCGTATCGTCAGCTTTGATGTAACACCGTACGCTGAGCCGGCTACTGAGGCTACTCCTACCCCGGGCGCCCCGGCTCCCGAGCAAGAAGTTGACGTAACCATGCAGTTAGAGATCTACTCCCTAGCACCAACCCCGCCAGCCGCTGAAGCTCCTCCTGCGGAGGTACCGGCCCAGTGAGAGATGAAGGATGACTTTACGTGGGCGACATGATGACAGATAAGATGAAGGTGGACTCAGCAAGCGGCGCGACTCAGGACGCTTCGGCTACTAAAGGCTTCGCGCGCAAGAGTCTGATCCTGATAATCGGAGCAGTCCTTCTGTTCTTTGTTGTGGCCGGAGCTGCCACATTCTTCGTTCTGGACTTTCTTGAGACTCGTGCCCAGCAGGCCCTCGATGAGATCGAAGTCATTGTGGAACAGCCAGCCGAGACGTCACCGACGCCTGTGCCCGAAGAGATCGTTGAGCCTGCAGCGATACCTTCGTCGGAGCTATTCACATTCAGGGATATCTTCAAGCCCGTTATTCGACCGTCAGCAGCTGTCACCCCGGGTGCCGTAGCTACGGGGACTGCGGGGGTCGATCGACTGACTCTCGTCAACATCGTTGTCGAGGATGGGGTTCCAAACGTGGTCGTTGACTTGAACGGCGTAACCCACACCTTGGCCGCAGGAGAGTCCATCGCTGGTACTCCCTGGATGGTTCGGAGTATCGCCGATCGATCTGCTACATTCGCCTATGGTGACGCCTCCATCAGACTTGCAGTCGGGGTTGGTGCGGTAGTTGACCCGAATGAGCCAGGGGTCATCACTCCAGTGGGCAAGTAGCCAACCAAGCTCGGAGGAAGAATCCCCATGCGCTATGTCACCGCCGGCGAGTCCCACGGACGAGCCTTGACTGCCATCATTAGTGACGTCCCTGCTGGCATTCCCATCGATCAGGCAATGATCGACCATGATCTAGCACGCCGCCAAGTCGGCTACGGCCGTGGCGGGCGTATGCGTATCGAGCGTGACAGGGCGCTTATCTCGGCGGGGGTGCGGCTTGGCAGTACTATTGGGTCGCCTATCGCCCTGACTGTGGCCAATCGCGACTGGGACAACTGGACCGATGTGATGCAGGCGCAGGCCCTCGATGAGATCGAAGTCATTGTGGAACAGCCAGCCGAGACGTCACCGACGCCTGTGCCCGAAGAGATCGTTGAGCCTGCAGCGATACCTTCGTCGGAGCTATTCACATTCAGGGATATCTTCAAGCCCGTTATTCGACCGTCAGCAGCTGTCACCCCGGGTGCCGTAGCTACGGGGACTGCGGGGGTCGATCGACTGACTCTCGTCAACATCGTTGTCGAGGATGGGGTTCCAAACGTGGTCGTTGACTTGAACGGCGTAACCCACACCTTGGCCGCAGGAGAGTCCATCGCTGGTACTCCCTGGATGGTTCGGAGTATCGCCGATCGATCTGCTACATTCGCCTATGGTGACGCCTCCATCAGACTTGCAGTCGGGGTTGGTGCGGTAGTTGACCCGAATGAGCCAGGGGTCATCACTCCAGTGGGCAAGTAGCCAACCAAGCTCGGAGGAAGAATCCCCATGCGCTATGTCACCGCCGGCGAGTCCCACGGACGAGCCTTGACTGCCATCATTAGTGACGTCCCTGCTGGCATTCCCATCGATCAGGCAATGATCGACCATGATCTAGCACGCCGCCAAGTCGGCTACGGCCGTGGCGGGCGTATGCGTATCGAGCGTGACAGGGCGCTTATCTCGGCGGGGGTGCGGCTTGGCAGTACTATTGGGTCGCCTATCGCCCTGACTGTGGCCAATCGCGACTGGGACAACTGGACCGATGTGATGCAGGCCGCACCTGGCCATCTTCGCGAAGAAGCCCGAGTGAAGGCTCCTCGTCCCGGCCATGCAGACCTAGCTGGCATCATGAAGACCGGGACCCGTGATGTGCGCGACATCCTTGAGCGTGCAAGTGCCAGAGAGACTGCCGCTAGGGTGGCAGCCGGCGCGGTGGCACGCGCCTTCCTCCGCCAACTTGGAGTCGAGGTTCACTCCTTTGTTGCTTCTGTCGGCGAAGTGTCGATCCAAGCCCCTCTCAATCCCGAGCTTATTGACCACAAGGTGGTTGAGGGTAGTGACCTGCGCTGTCCGGATGCTGAGGCATCAGGCAGGATGCGTGTGGCTATCGATCAGGCTCAAGCCGCAGGGGAGAGCCTCGGCGGGACCTTCTATGTGACTGCGACGGGCCTTGTGCCCGGACTCGGTGGGTACGCACAGGCCGATCAGCGTCTCGACGCACGATTGGCTGCAGCGGTGATATCCATACCGGCGATCAAGGGCGTCGAGTTCGGCACTGGGTTCGCTTCGGCGGGGCAGGTCGGATCCCAAGTACACGACGAGATCTATCACAATGCTACTCGGGGCTATCATCGGCTGACCAATCACGCTGGCGGTCTCGAAGGTGGCATGACCAACGGACAGCCGCTGGTCGTTCGCGCAGCGATGAAACCGATTCCGACACTGATGACGCCACTAGCGTCCGTCGACATAGACTCTCACGCAATCGTGGACGCCTCCAAGGAGCGATCCGACGTGTGTGCGGTCCCTGCAGCAGCTGTGGTTGCGGAAGCCGAGGTGTGCCTTGTGTTGGCTGCTGCGCACATCGAAGCCTTCGGCGGAAACAACTTGATGGACATCCAGGTTGCACAGCACGCTTACCTGCAGAGGCTCGAGTCATGGTAGGGCATCTGTTCCTGATCGGCTTTATGGGGGCGGGCAAGTCGAGCGTTGGGCGACTGCTGGCAGCGGATCTCGACGTTCCCTTCATCGATCTGGATGAGTCCATTGTCACCAATGCCGGACGCACCATTCCTGAGATCTTTGAGTCCCAGGGTGAAGTGGCGTTCAGGCAGTTGGAGACCGACGCACTCATTGCTTTGCAAGACTCGACGCCTTCGGTGGTCGCGTGCGGAGGGGGAGTCGTCCTCACTGCTGCCAACAGGGCGGCACTGAAGCGTATGGGCATGGTCTTGTACCTCAAGGTCGATGCCGCGGAGGCGCTGGCCCGGATCGGCGACACTTCGACCAGACCCTTGCTTGCGGGCCCTGCGGGCTCCATGGCAGCCACATCGCTACTGGCTGCGCGCGAGTGCCTCTACGACGCACTTGCCGACGCAACCATCGACACTCGTGGGCTTTCTATCTCTGACGTGGCCCAGACCGCATTGAAGGTGCTCTCGGACAGGACAACGCCATGATTGTGGTACCAGTCCAGTGCTCAGGGGGTAGCTACGAGGTTCTTGTTGGCCCTGGTGCGCTCGGCGCCACGGGACCCGTCCTTGCTGACCTTCTTCGTCGACCAAGAGTCGCGATAATCGCCGACCGGACCGCATACGAAATTCACGGGTCCGTACTCGAAAAGTCGCTTGCAGGCGCAGGAATATCGTTCACAGTCATGCAGGTACCTCCCGGCGAGCAATCCAAGAACTGGCAGTTAGCCGGTCGGCTACTGGAGCAGCTGGCCCATGAACGCGTCGAGCGAGATGAAGCGATCATCGCTTTCGGCGGCGGAGTAGTGGGCGACATCGCAGGCTTCACGGCCGGGGTCTATATGCGAGGCATCGACTACTACCAGATTCCCACAACACTCCTGTCCCAGGTGGATTCTTCGGTGGGCGGGAAGACGGGGGTGGATCTGGCTGCCGGGAAGAACCTAGCCGGAGTGTTCGTCCAGCCACGGGCGGTCATCGCGGACACGGCGCTCCTCGCAACGCTGCCGGAAAGTGAGCTCAAGAGCGGACTTGCGGAGGTGGTCAAGACCGCATTCCTGGATGGTGAATCGCTTCTGGCCCGGCTGGAGCGCGACTCGAAGAGTCTGCTTGCAGGTGAGACTGCGGTTCTTACGGAAGTTGTGGCCGACTGTGTGCGCTCCAAGGCTTCGGTCGTGCAAGCCGACGAACGCGAGGCTGGCCCCAGGGAATCCCTCAATCTTGGACACACTTTGGCACACGCGATCGAGAAGGTTGCTGGTTACGGCGTCATTCCGCATGGTCTTGCCGTCGCAGCCGGACTCAGGTTCGCAGCAGGGCTCTCTGTTCGGCTCGACATGGCCTCCGAACACTTCGGCACTAGGCAAGTCGCCCTGCTCGACGCACTTGGTCTGAGTCCAGCTCTGGCCGATTTGGACGTCGATGCGGTACGCTATGCCATGCGGTCCGACAAGAAGGTGCGCGCTGGTGAGATACGCTTCGTCTTTGCGACCGAACCCGGATCGTGGGTAGTCGTCCCGGTAGACGAGAGAACTATTGCCGACGAGCTGAATGCGTTTCTGGCTGCCGATATCGAACGCCACAAGTCCATGTGAGCCTCACCGAACAGGGGGAGCGTCATGTTGCGAGTTCTAGTACTGAACGGACCGAATCTCAACACGCTGGGAACCCGTGAGCCTGAAGTCTACGGCAATGTAACCCTTGATGATGTGGAAGCCACAGTGGCTCAGGAAGCCAGCGCCTTAGGCGTGGACGTCGGCTTCTTCCAGTCCAATCACGAGGGATCGTTGATCGATGCCTTACAGGATTCTGTCGGCAGATACGATGCCGTCGTGTTCAATCCAGGAGCTTTCACCCACTATTCTTACGCTATCAGGGATGCTGTGGCTGGCTGTAAGGTGCCAGTGGTCGAGGTCCACCTGAGCAATATCTCCGCAAGAGAGGATTTCAGGAAAAGCAGTGTCATCGCTCCCGTGTGCTCGGGACAGATATGCGGCTTCGGGGCATATTCGTATGTCCTTGGCGTCCACGCTGCGATCGCGGCTGCTGGAGTGGCCCGATGAACCCTGGCCGCAGGCTGGGACTGCTCCGAAAGCGGCTTGCGGATTCTGGGATTCCAGCGATCGTGGTCACTGATGTGGTCAACATCCGATACATCACCGGCTTTGAGGGTGTTTTCGACGATCACGCGAACGTTGCGTGTCTGGTGACAGAGTCAATTGCCCAGGCATTCACAGACTCTCGGTACACCGAGGCGGCCGTTGAGGCCGCTGTGGGCACGGACTGGTCAGTCCGCGCAGTCGACCAGTCCCTTTACGTCGAATTGTGTGACGTACTTGCAGGTTCAGTCACGCGAACGTTGCGTGTCTGGTGACAGAGTCAATTGCCCAGGCATTCACAGACTCTCGGTACACCGAGGCGGCCGTTGAGGCCGCTGTGGGCACGGACTGGTCAGTCCGCGCAGTCGACCAGTCCCTTTACGTCGAATTGTGTGACGTACTTGCAGGTTCAGGAGTCGGTTCGCTCGCGCTCGAATCCTCGATGCCGTACGGACGATTTCGTTTCATCTCTGAGTGCTTCGACGGCAATGTTGAGATGATCGACCAGTGGATCGAGGAGCAGCGTCAGGTCAAGGAGCCTGAGGAGCTAGATCGAATCCAGCAAGCGGCCAAGCTCACGGATCGCGCTTTCGAGCATATTCTCACTCGTTTGGGCGTTGGAGTTACCGAGCGGGAGATCGCCTGGGAGATTGAGGCGTTCATGCGCTCTGAGGGCGCCGACGGCCTCGCATTCCCGCCCATCGTGGCGAGCGGGCTGAACTCCTCGAGGCCGCATGCGATCGCCTCGGAAAAGGTGCTTGAGCTTGGGGATCTCGTGACGATCGACCTTGGAGCGAAAGTCGATGGCTATTGCGCCGACATGACCCGGACAGTCGTCATCGGCAAGGCGTCGGAACAGCAGAGGGAGCTTCACGCGGTCGTACTGGAGGCGCACGCTGCCGGCTTGCAGGCGCTTCGAGGTGGACTGCGCGGCCAGGATATCGACGCGAAGGCTCGCGAAGTCATCGAATCGGCGGGGTTTGCCGGACGCTTCGGCCACGGGCTAGGGCATGGTGTTGGGCTGGAGGTTCATGAGTTGCCTACAGTGAGCCCTCGCGGCAGGGCGGCTGTGCTCACGGGAAGTGTGGTGACTGTGGAGCCTGGTATCTACATCCCGGGGCTTGGCGGTGTTAGAATAGAGGACCTCGCTGTTGTGGAGTCCGAGGGTTACACCCTGTTGAGCGGTTCTCCGCGTGAGCTCCTCGAGCTTTGATCCTGGAAGGAAAGTACTGACTATATGGCGGTATCTACGAGCAATTTCAAGAACGGTATGTGCATCGTCCATGAAGGCAAGCGATGGGTGATTGTGGAGTTCCAGCACGTCAAGCCCGGTAAGGGAGGTGCGTTTGTGCGCACCAAGCTAAAGGAGCTCAAGTCCGGCCGGATCGTTGATTACACGTTTCGGGCTGGCGAGAAGTTCGATGACGTCCGAGTTGAGAACAAGAAGATGCAGTTCCTGTACTCAGATGGCGTGACGTTCCACTTCATGGACGCGCAGAGCTACGAGCAGGTGGAGCTTGATTCCGATTTCGTAGGCTCGGCGGCTAAGTGGCTCCGCGAGACCGACGAGGTTGAGATGCTCACCGCAGACGGCGAGTATATGGGCGTGGAGCCTCCGATGTTCGTTGAACTCGAAGTCACGGAGACCGATCCCGGATTCAAGGGCGACACGGTCCAGGGCGGAACCAAGCCGGCCACACTTGAGACCGGTGCCGTGGTGCAGGTTCCGCTTTTTGTCGAGACCGGCGATAAGCTACGTATTGATACACGCGATGGGCGCTACGTCACCCGCGTCTAGCGGGCCGGACGTTCGATCCTTAATTGGGCAAGGAGCACGGCATGGCACGCGTCTTCATCACAGATACCACTTTGCGCGACGCACATCAGTCCCTGTGGGCGACTCGGATGCGTCTGGGCGACATGCTGCCAATCCTCGAGAAGATGGACTCGGTCGGTTATTGGTCGCTCGAGGTTTGGGGCGGCGCGACATTCGACGCGGCCCTGCGCTTCCTTGACGAGAACCCCTGGGATCGCCTGAGGGCCATCAAGCGGCATTGCCCGAACACTCCGCTGCAGATGTTGCTCCGCGGCCAGAACTTGGTCGGCTACAGGCACTACTCCGATGACCTTTGCCGAAGGTTCGTCTTCGCCGCTAAGCGCAACGGAATCGATGTTTTCCGCAACTTCGATGCCCTGAACGACATCCGAAACGTCCAGGTGACCGCCGAGGCGATCAAGGAGTGTGGGGGACTGTTCGAGGGCGCACTCAGCTACACTGTGAGCCCGGTCCACACCTTGGACTCCTACATCGAGCACGCTCAAGAGCTCAAAGACGCCGGCGCTGATTTGATCGGTATCAAGGATATGGCCGGAATGCTCACCCCGTTTCGGACCGAAAAGATGGTCGCGGCACTCAAGAAGGAGATCGGGCTTCCGATCCGGGTGCACTGCCACTACATCGGCGGAATGGCTCCCATGAACTACCTCAAAGCCATTGAGGCCGGGGCGCAGATCGTGGATACAGCGGTCGTGGCGCTTGCCTTTGGGAACAGTCAGCCTGCGGTGGAGATGATCGTCGCGGCTCTGAAGGAATCGAAGTACGACACAGGCATCGACCTGGAGCTGCTCTTCGAGATCGCCGAGTACTGGGAGGATGTCCGCATCCGCAATAACTTCAAGCGCGGTGTGACATCACTCATGCACATGGAGGTCTTCAGCCACCAGGTGCCAGGAGGCATGCTCTCGAACCTGCTTAGTCAGCTGGAGCTGCAGAACGCCAGCGATAGGCTGACTGATGTCCTTGCGGAGATCCCAAGAGTCCGCGCAGAGGTCGGCTATCCGCCGCTCGTCACGCCACTCTCGCAGATCGTCGGCACACAGGCTGTCATCAACGTGCTCACTGGCAAGCGCTGGAACATCGTGCCCCAGGAGATGAAGGATTACATTCGCGGTCTGTACGGCAGGGCGCCAGGTCCGATGGACCCAGATGTCGTGGCGAAGGTTCTTTGCGGAACAGCTCCGCTCGATCCGGACGTACGTCCGGGCTCGATGGCGACAACCACATACGCCGACGTCGAAGCCGAGATTGGTGATCTGGCCAAATCCGAGGAGGACGTGCTCATGTACGCCCTCTTCCCGAACGAGGCACGCGCTTACCTGACCGCAAACAAGGACGGCCTGAAGAACGCCGTATTCATGATGGGCGAAGAGATCAAGTCAGCCAAAGAGGGAGATCAGTCCATGGACGTGAACCAGATCAAGGAACTCGTGAAGATCATCGAGGCATCGGATGTCAGCGAGATTGTCATCGAGGAGGGCGGCGCGAAGATCGCAATCCGCAAGGGTGGGGTTTCTGCACAAGAGGCGGCCCCGGTCGTAGCCGCACCGGCGGCTGCGGCGGCTCCTTCGGCAGCACCTGTGTTGGCTGCGGCCACCTCGCCCAACGGCGACCAGCGCCCTTCGGCATGGAAGCAGGTCACGGCCCCGATGGTCGGCACCTTCTACCGCTCGCCGTCACCCGGCGCACCTGAGTTCGTGAGCGTCGGCGATGCCGTCAGCGTCAATCAGCCGCTTTGCATCCTGGAAGCCATGAAGCTCATGAACGAGATCACTGCCGAGGAATCCGGAGTCATCAAGGAAGTGTGCGTCGATGACGCAACGCCGGTCGAGTACGGTACCGTGCTCTTCTACTACGACCCGGCACCGAGCAGCTGATGTTCGACAGAGTCCTCGTGGCGAATAGGGGCGAAGTCGCCCTGAGGGTGATTCGGGCCTGCAAGGAGATGGGGATAGAAACGGTCGCCGTCTACAGCGAGGCCGACCGCGACAGCCTGCACGCCCGTATGGCCGATCAATCGGTGTGTATCGGGCCGGCCATCTCGACGAAGAGCTATCTCAACATGGCGAACGTCATCTCGGCGGCGCTGATGAGTGGCGCCAAGGCGATCCATCCCGGATACGGTTTTCTCGCCGAGAACGCGGCTTTTGCGCGCGCTGTCGAAGAGTCCGGCCTGGTGTTCGTAGGCCCGTCCGCCGAAGCCATCGAGAAGATGGGCGACAAGGCGGTCGCGCGCTCGACCGCGATGGCTGCAGGCGTGCCTTGCGTCCCCGGAAGCGATGGTGAGGTCGAGCGCGCTGAGGACGCCCTGGCATTCGCCCAGCGTGTGGGCTTCCCGGTGATCATCAAGGCTTCTGCTGGTGGTGGCGGCAAGGGCATGAGGGTCGTGACCAGCGCCGAGGAGCTCGAAACGGCATTCGTCGCGGCTCGCAACGAGGCAGGCGCCGCCTTCGGCAACGATGGCGTGTACATCGAGAAGTACCTGTCGCGTCCTCGGCATATAGAGTTCCAGGTGTTGGCGGATTCCCATGGCAACGCGGTTCACCTCTACGAGCGTGATTGCTCGGTGCAGCGGCGCCATCAGAAGCTCATCGAGGAGGCACCGTCGCCTGCGCTCACCCCTGAGCTGCGCGAACGCATGGGCGAAGCGGCCCTGAGTCTCGTGCGTGCTGTTGACTACCGCAACGCCGGAACCGTCGAGTTCCTGCTCGATATCGATGGCAGCTTCTACTTCATGGAGATGAACACCCGGGTCCAGGTCGAGCACCCGGTCACCGAGCAGATCACCGGAGTCGACATCATCAAAGAGCAGCTCAGGATCGCTGCCGGCCTACCGATGCGCCACACCGAGCAGAGCGACATCCAGATTCGGGGCCACGCAATCGAGTTCCGCATAAACGCCGAGGATCCCGAGCACGACTTCCGCCCGGGTCCCGGAGAGGTGAAGGTCTTCAATCCGCCTGGAGGGTTCGGCGTGCGGATCGATAGCCACCTATACTCAGGTTATCGAGTGCCGCCCAACTACGACTCCTTGCTTGCAAAACTGATCGTGTGGGGCGAGAATCGCGATGAGGCCCTAGCGCGAGCGAAGCGCGCCCTCGATGAGTTCATCGTGGTCGGGATACCCACGACAGTTGCATTTCATCAACGAGTCGTCGAGAATCCTGCATTCCAGGCCGGTGAGGTCTATACTGATTTCGTCGACCGTCACATGTCGTCGAGCTGAAACCGAGAAGTCTGCGGGGTTATATGATGTCTGAAGAGATAAAGATCGAAGGACTGGCCATAGCGCCCGGCGTCCTTGAAACGATTGTGACCTTGGCCGCCGAGAGTGTCGATGGCGTGGCCCAGGTTTGCTATCCGGGGCTTGCAGGAATGGTCCGCAAGTCGAGTAGCATGGGTCCCGGTCGATGCGTCGAGGTCAGCCTGGGCGATTCCTCGGAAGTCAACGTTGCTATCCACGTGCGAGCCCTGTACGGCCACCCGCTCAGGGAAGTCGCCCAACGGACGCAGGAAGCGATCGCCGATGCGCTGGCTAGCCAAGTCGGCCTGAAGACCGATGCTGTCGAC
Organism: Actinomycetota bacterium; assembly: GCA_023488435.1. Lineage (NCBI taxonomy): Bacteria > Bacillati > Actinomycetota > Actinomycetota bacterium. The sequence goes on along the minus strand of JAMDCK010000022.1, from coordinate 68,718 downwards.
GTCTATATCGACGGCATCGATTTTCCTGCATGAGGTTTATCGGGCGGGTGTTTGCCGAATGATGATAGAGCGATCCAAGGCCAGGAAGCAGGCCCTTCACATCCTCTACCAGCGAGAAATCACTGGTGAGAGCGTGGAGCATATCATGCGCGATGGCTCTTACAGCCGCGAAGAGGGAGAGCTGCTTCCGTTCGGTCTTGAGCTGTCACAGGGCGTGGAGCAACACCAGAGCGGGATCGACGACCTTCTGGGCCGCATCTCCGAGCACTGGACGGTCGCCCGCATGCCGCTTGTCGACCGTAATATCCTGCGCATCGCCGCTTACGAGATCGTGTACGCGGATGACGTCCCGGTGTCGGTATCGATCAACGAGGCCGTCGAGCTCGCTAAGCTCTACGGGGGAGAGGACTCCTCGAAGTTCGTCAACGGGGTTCTCGGCAGGTTGGCTGATTCGGCGGCGCGGATGAAGGAAGGTTGGAGGCCCGAGGATGTCCGATGAGCGCTACTCATTCACGATGGCGCGCGAGCGTCTCGAGGAGATCGTCACGCAGGTTCGCAAGAAGGATGTCTCCCTGGAGCAGAGCTTGGACCTGCTTGAGGAGGGGATTCGGCTAGCCAACATCTGCACCGAGCTTTCCGACCAGACGGATCTGAGGCAGGCCCTTGAGGGTCCAGCTGACGGCGAGGTCGAGTCCGAAACGCCCGACGGTAATGCGAGCGATGACCGCGCCGAGGGCGCGAGCAAGGCACACAGCGAGAGCGTGGAGGGTTCCGACTCTCTTGAGCGGTGAGGATGCCCGGTTGACTACTGAACGCATACTGGACACCATCGAGTCGCCTTGTGGGCTTGGCGGCCTTTCGGCGGCTCAGCTTCAAACCCTGGCTGCTGAAATCCGCGAAGAGCTCATCGCCACGGTCGCGAAAACCGGCGGTCATCTGGCTCCCAATCTGGGAGTGGTCGAGCTCACGATCGGTATCCATCTGGCGCTGGAGTGCCCCAAGGACAAGATCATCTGGGATGTGGGGCACCAATCCTACGTCCACAAACTTCTTACCGGCCGAAGGGACCGCTTCGGCACTTTGAGGCAGTACGGCGGCCTGTGCGGCTTTCCGAAGCGTTCCGAAAGCGAGTACGACGCCTTCGACACTGGGCACGCCTCGGATTCGCTGTCTGTTGCGCACGGGCTCGCGCTGGCGCGCGACGCAGCCGGGAGGGACGAGACGGTCGTCGCGGTCATCGGGGATGGCTCGCTTACGGGAGGCATGGCCTTCGAGGCGATGAATCACGTCGGGCATATCGGAACGCCGCTCGTGATCGTGCTGAACGACAACGAGATGTCGATCGCGCAGAACGTCGGTGCGCTCGCCAGCTACCTGGCCAAGGTCCGCCTCGACCCGCGCTACAATCGCCTCCGCGATGACGTCGAGTCAGCGCTGGCAAGGACCCGCCTGGGCGCGGTCATGGTCGCCGCCGGTGAGGCAGCGAAGGAGTCCTTCAAGCAGCTGGTGGTCCCGGGGATGCTCTTTGAGGAGCTGGGCCTCAAGTACGTCGGCCCCATCGATGGCCACAACATCGAAGCGGTTTCCTCGGCGATGGAGAGGGCGAAGCTCGTTGACGGCCCTGTCATCATCCACTGCGTCACGCGCAAAGGGGCAGGATACGAGCACGCAGAGGACAAACCCGACGAGTTCCACGGTGTCGGCCCGTTCTCGGTGGCTACTGGCAAGACCTCCTCGAAGAAGAACGGGCTGCTTTCGTACACCGAGGTTTTCGGCAGATCGCTCGTGGCCGAGGCTGAGCGTGACGAGCGCATCGTTGCGATCACGGCCGCCATGCCCGCCGGAACCGGCCTCGACACTTTTGCCGAGCGATTCCCTGAGCGGTTCTTCGATGTCGGTATCGCCGAGCAACACGCGGTCGCATTGGCCGCGGGACTTGCGCTGGGCGGCTTGCGGCCGGTGGTCGCCATCTACTCGACCTTCCTGCAGCGCGCTTACGACCAGCTCATGATGGATGTCGCGCTGCAGAACCTGCCGGTGACCTTCTGCGTCGATCGCGCCGGGCTTGTCGGCGAGGACGGCCCCACACACCATGGCGTGTTCGATCTCACCTACCTACGGTCGATCCCGAACCTGATGATCCTCGCGCCCTCCAACGAGGCCGAGCTCACGAGCGCCCTTCGCACAGCGCTTGCCGCCGATGGACCGGTCGCGATCAGATACCCGCGCGGGTTCGGCATCGGCGAGGCGATTCCAGCTACCCCAGTCGAGCTGCCTGCCGGCGAGTCCAGGCCGGTGCGTGAAGGCACCGATGTCGCGATTCTCGCGATCGGCAGGATGACCCAGACCGCCGAGAAGGCCGCTGAGCTGCTCGCATCAGACGGGGTCTCGGCGACCGTCGTGGACATGAGGTGGCTCAAGCCCCTCGATATCGTCGCGATCTCCAAGGCTGCCTTGAGTCACAGGCTGGTGGTGACTGTCGAGGAGAATACGGGAGCGGGTGGCTTCGGGGCCGCCGTTCTCGAAACGCTCGCCGACTTAGGGATTGAGACCCCGGTCCTGAGAATGGCGATTCCGGACTGCTTCGTCACCCACGGATCGACGAACAAGCTGCTTGAAGAGATCGGCCTTACGCCCGAAGGTGTGCGAGGCGCGGTACTCGGGCGGCTTCTCGGCATGCCAGGCGTCGACACTATGGAGAGACAGGAAGATGGCGCGCCAGCGGATCGACATCGCACTCGTTGATCGGGGGCTTTTCGAGTCCCGAGAGAAGGCCCAGGCAGCAGTGTTGGCCGGAACAGTGAAGGCCGATTCGGTGGTGGTGCACAAGCCCGGCCACCAGGTCGATGAGGGAGCCGTGCTAGAGGTCTCATCGGCGTTGGAGTTCGTGTCCCGCGGTGGCTTGAAGCTCAAAGGGGCGCTCGAGACTTTCGGTGTGGATGTCGCAGGACGCCGTGCGATCGATGTGGGTGCTTCGACGGGGGGATTTACCGATTGCTTGCTGCAGCGTGGGGCGACGAACGTTGCTGCTGTGGATGTCGGGTACGGTCAGCTTGCGTGGAGTTTGCGCAACGATCCACGGGTGAGTGTCTTTGAGCGGACGAATATCCGGCATGTGGACCCCGCCGTTTTGGGTGGGCCTTTCGAGCTGGCTGTCATCGATGTGTCCTTCATCAGCCTGACGCTGGTGGCCGCTCCGGTGGTCTCGATGCTTACTCCGGACGCGCATCTTTTGGCTTTGGCTAAGCCTCAGTTCGAAGTTGGTAAGGGCCGTGTGGGAAAAAAGGGTGTGGTGAAAGATCCTGCGCTACACGTCGAAGTCCTGCACAAGGTGTCGGAGCACGTCTGTGGGCTTGGCTTGCGCGTTGCCGGAATCTGCAATTCGCCTATCAAGGGCCCAGAGGGTAACATTGAGTATTGGTTGTGGGCCTCGAACAAGGGGCCTTGTGGCGAATCGGGCATCGATATCGAGACTACGGTCGCCGATGCACACAAGACGTTAGGGGCATGATGCCGGTGCGAGTGTTACTGGTTCCGAATACAGCGAAGCAGGCGAGCTCCTCGGCGGTTGCCGAGCTCATCGCTTGGCTTGATGAAGGCGGCTTTGACCCGGTCCTGACGCTCGATGACGCTGCCGAGATGGGCGTCGGGTCGTATGGTGTGTCGCCTTCGGAGATCGGCTCGCCGATACTCGCGGTGGCGCTGGGCGGCGACGGCACCATCTTGAAGGCGGTGCACATCCTTGGCGATGTCGAGGTTCCGATACTCGGCATAAACCTGGGCCGGCTGGGATTCATGACCGGAGCTTCGGCAAAGCGACTGACCGAAGTCGTTGCTTCGGCGTTGGCCGGCGAAGGGCGCTTAGAGCGGCGCACCACACTTGCGGCCGAAGTGACGATGGATGGGCGGGTAGGAGGCCGATACAGGGCGCTCAACGAGGTCTTCGTGGGTCGCTCGGGCTCCGGGCGGGTGATCGAGGTCGCGCTGGATATCAATGGGATGAACATGGCGACTTTCACTTGCGACGGAGTGATCATCGCGACTTCGACCGGTTCGACGGCGTATGCGCTTTCCGCGGGAGGGCCGATCGTTTCGCCCGATGTGCAGTGTCAGATCGTGATCCCAGTTGCTCCACATACCCTGATCCAACGTGCAATGGTGCTTTCTATGAGCGATCGCGTGGAGTTGCGGTTCCCTAATCCGGCCAGGCGAGATGCCTGTCTGTACGTCGACGGCGTGATGATGCCCTGCCGAAGCGCCATCGACAAGGTCGAGATCGGGCCCGCTTCTCACGAGGTCTTGCTCCTGAAGTTGCAGGGTCGGGACTTCTTCGAAGTCGTACGCGATGAATTCTTGAGGAGGTAGGGTGCTTCGCGAGTTGCACGTTCGCGATCTTGCTTTGATCGATGAGGCCTGGCTGGAGTTCGAGCCTGGTTTGAACGTCATCTCTGGAGAGACGGGCGCAGGAAAGACCGCACTCGTGGTAGCCCTGAAGTTGTTGTTAGGCGGCCGGTCGGATTCGAGAATGGTCCGAGCCGGTGCTACGGAAGCTCTGGTAGAGGGCGTGTTCGAGCATGAAGCCCGCGAGATCCTCGTCAAGCGGAGAGTGGGAGTCGATGGACGCTCCCGTTGTGTTGTCGACGGGGAAATGTCATCGGTTTCGGCGCTGGCGGGAGGGCTCGCCCCTCTGGTAGATCTTCACGGCCAACATGACCATCAATCGTTGTTGCGACCCGCAAACCACGTCTCTTACCTTGACGGCTACATTGGCACGACCGCACGGGCGGCTAGGGAGACGTATTCTGCGGCTCGCACAGAGTTCTTCGCTGCCACCGAGGCTCTTGCGAAACTTCAGGCGACGATCGGGGATCTTCAGCGTGAGGCTGAGGAGCTGACGTCTTTGATTGCCGACATCGACTCGGTCGCCCCTGCGATGGGGGAGGACGAGGAGATCGCAGCACGTGTGGCCATCTTGCAGCACAGCGGCAGGCTGACGGAAGCCACCGCCGAGGCATTCGGGTCCCTGAGGGACGAGGACGGCGCCACTGAAGGCGCTAGCCGAGCCCTCGTGGCACTCACGCGAGTTGCCTCGCTCGATCCCGCGGTAGAGGCATTCCGAGGTCGCCTAGAGGTTCTCCTCGGCGGGCTCGATGACATCGCGGGGGAGCTGCGTGAGTACGGCGAGAGTTTGGAGCACGATACCGATCAGCTCGAGTTCGGGCACGACCGACTTGCTACCCTGACCCTGCTCAAGAAGAAGTACGGTGTGACCATCGAAGAGGTCTTGCAGTGCCGGGCCGATGCGGTCGCGCGCCTTGCGCTGTTAGAGGATGCGGACCACAGCATCGCTGGAGCCTCATCCAGAGTGGAGGCCGCTGTCGCCGATTACCAGGTTGTGGCGGAGACTCTGGCCTCGATCAGGTCCGCTGCGATTCCGGGTTTCGTCAGCAGATTGCATGATGCGGTCGCTGACCTGTCGATGGACGGGGCAAGATTCGAGGTCTCGATGGAGCCCCTTGAACTCGATGCGTGGAGCAACGATGGTCCTCATCGCGTTGAATTCACCTACGCTCCCGGTCCAGAACAGCCATATCGCCCTTTCGCCAAGATCGCATCCGGCGGCGAGCTATCGCGCGTCATGCTCGCTTTGAAAAGCGTGCTCAGCGGCGCGGATCCTGTCCCGGTTCTCGTCTTTGACGAGGTTGATGCCGGAATCGGAGGCGCCACGGCCACCGCAATCGGCCGACGCTTGAGCCTGTTGGCCGAAAAGCATCAGGTTTTGGTCGTCACGCACCTTGCCCAGGTGGCGGCATTCGCTGACCGGCATCTGGTTGTCACCAAGTCTGTCGACTCTGACGGAGTGCGCACGCAGGTCGATCACGTCGCCGATGAAGCCCGAATCGCCGAAGTGGCGAGGATGCTTTCGGGGGGTTCCAGCGAGACCGGACTCGCACACGCGAGCGAGCTGCTCGCTAGTGCAAAGCGATCCAGGACGGAGGGTCGCAAGGATGCGCTTGTCGGGAACCGCTAGGATCGATAGTCGCACCAAGGACCTCGTCAAGCGCTTGAGCAGCGATGATATCGCCATCATCGACCACCAGGACATCGACAAGGTCAGCGCAGAAGGTCTTCTCGGAGTCGGCGTTGAGTGCGTCATCAATGCCTCTCGCTCCATTTCGGGCGCATATCCGAACACCGGCCCGATCCTTTTGGCCAGAGGTGGGGTTCACATCCTTGATGACGTCGGGCCCGCCGTCTTCGAGCGCATCCAAGATGGAGCGGCCATAAACATCATCGGGCACGATGTGTTCCTTGAAGGCGAACTCATAGCTTCTGGACAGTGGCTGACAGTTGAATCCATCGAGTCCTCAATGCTTGAAGCCGACAGTGAGATGGGAGCGCAACTCGATAGTTTCGTCAGGAACACCTTGGACTACCTTGAGAACGAGAAGGAGCTGTTGACCGGAGCGATTGCTGTTCCGGAAACCGGCATCGACCTCGTCTTTGACGAGGTTGATGCCGGAATCGGAGGCGCCACGGCCACCGCAATCGGCCGACGCTTGAGCCTGTTGGCCGAAAAGCATCAGGTTTTGGTCGTCACGCACCTTGCCCAGGTGGCGGCATTCGCTGACCGGCATCTGGTTGTCACCAAGTCTGTCGACTCTGACGGAGTGCGCACGCAGGTCGATCACGTCGCCGATGAAGCCCGAATCGCCGAAGTGGCGAGGATGCTTTCGGGGGGTTCCAGCGAGACCGGACTCGCACACGCGAGCGAGCTGCTCGCTAGTGCAAAGCGATCCAGGACGGAGGGTCGCAAGGATGCGCTTGTCGGGAACCGCTAGGATCGATAGTCGCACCAAGGACCTCGTCAAGCGCTTGAGCAGCGATGATATCGCCATCATCGACCACCAGGACATCGACAAGGTCAGCGCAGAAGGTCTTCTCGGAGTCGGCGTTGAGTGCGTCATCAATGCCTCTCGCTCCATTTCGGGCGCATATCCGAACACCGGCCCGATCCTTTTGGCCAGAGGTGGGGTTCACATCCTTGATGACGTCGGGCCCGCCGTCTTCGAGCGCATCCAAGATGGAGCGGCCATAAACATCATCGGGCACGATGTGTTCCTTGAAGGCGAACTCATAGCTTCTGGACAGTGGCTGACAGTTGAATCCATCGAGTCCTCAATGCTTGAAGCCGACAGTGAGATGGGAGCGCAACTCGATAGTTTCGTCAGGAACACCTTGGACTACCTTGAGAACGAGAAGGAGCTGTTGACCGGAGCGATTGCTGTTCCGGAAACCGGCATCGACTTTCACGGCAAACATGCATTGGTCGTAGTCAGGGGTTACGACTACAAGAAGGACCTCAATGCCCTGAAGTCTTACATTCGGGAGATCAGGCCCGTACTGATCGGTGTCGATGGCGGTGCCGATGCGATCCTAGAGGCCGGTTTTAAGCCTGATGTTATCGTCGGCGATATGGACTCGGTGACAGATGAGGCTTTGCGATCCGGAGCCAAGCTGATCGTTCATGCCTACGAGGACGGCAGGGCTCCCGGGATGGAGCGCATCCAAGGGTTGGGCCTGACCGCTCAGCCGTGGCCGCTCTCGGCAACCAGCGAGGATCTCGCGCTACTGCTGGCATTCGAATCGGGCTCTGAGTTGATCGTGGCGGTCGGAACCCACGCCAACCTTGTCGATTACCTGGACAAAGGGCGTAAAGGGATGGCTTCCACATTCATCGTGAGGGTGAAGGTCGGTCATCGTCTGGTCGACGCCAAGGGCGTGAACAAGCTATATCGGTCGACGGTCGGAACGAGCGACCTTCTGTTGTTGGCGGGTGCTGGAATCGCAGTCATCACTGCTGTCGTCATGATCTCTCCTTCGGTTCGAGAGATGTTGGCGCTGGTGTTGTTGCGCCTTCGGGCAATGATCGGGATCTGAACAGTTAGGGGTTTTCGCAATGTACAACCTTCGCTATCACGTCGCCTCACTTGTGGCAGTCTTCTTGGCGCTCACGGTGGGACTTTTGCTGGGCACCGTCGTTGCCGAGCGAGGGGTCCTCGACAGGCAGCGCGAGGCTCTGGTTGCGGGGCTGCAGAAGGACTTCGCCGCCCTGTCCGAGGCCAACAGTCGACTGTCCCAGGACAACGATGCCCACGCGGAGTTCATCGACAGCGCACTCCCAACGCTAGTAGGAGGCAGACTCGATGGCGCAACCGTAGCGATCTTGATCGCAGAGGGACAAAACGAGGACGCATACTCGGCGACAGTGGATGCAGTACTCGAAGCCGGAGGCCAGCCGCTTCGGGTTGCTATAAGCGAGCCAGGATTCTCCCTGGACGAGACTCAGACACTTGAGGCGGTAGCCACCCTGTTTCCGCCCACGACGACCGACCTGAGAGCCTCGGTGATTACCTCGCTCGCCGCCGAACTATCCACTACCGGGCCCAGGCCCGTCTCGGATGCTTTGCGAGAACTGGGTGTCCTGGGTGGCGAAGTCCTTCCCGATGACGTCGGAGTTCGAGGCCTGGCAGTGATGGCATCTTGGGAGGACGGGCCGGACGCCTTAGCTGTTGAGCTTGGTGTGCAACTTGCTGCCCGAGGCGTTGCTGTCTTGGGTGTCGAGGGTACCACCGCTAGAGCAGGCCTCGTCTTAGCCGCCGTCGAGGGAGGCTTATCCGCTGTGGACCATGTAGACACGCCGCAGGGTGCCTACTCGGTCGTCATGGTGTTGGCGCAGCAGGCCCAGGGGCATTTCGGGCTTCTGGATGAAGCCGACGGCAGGTTCCCTATCGTTGCAACGCAGTGAGGGGCGCTTCGGGCCTGATAGCATGAGTGCCCATCTAGCGCGGTCGCCGCTCAAGTGCCAGTCGAAAGAGTGCGGCCGTCACGTGGACGAACTGTCGCCCTCGGTGCAGGAAACCTGCTATGTTGCGACCAGTCGCGGCGTGTCGCATCGTGGTCGGGACCTCGACTACGGCGAGTCCGTGGCGAAGCGCTCTTATAGTTAGAGCCACCTCGACGCCGTAACCAGAGGCGAATGGCCCCACAGCCTCCAGCGCACGCCTGTTGAGCACTCGCTGCCCGGAGAGGGGAGCAGTGGCATCCAGCGGACCCCCCAGCGTGCGTATGCCGAATCGTGCGAGCCCCATCACGAGCCCGAATCCGGCCTTGCCCGCAGGTCTTGGGAAGCTTGCGATCGACATGTCGGCGGTGCCGTCGGCAATCGGTTGCATGAGAAGCGCTACTTGATTGGCGCTTTCCTCTAGGTCTGCGTCGAGCAACGCGACTACCTCGGGAAGCTCGGCCAGGCTATCGAGTCCGGCCTGGAGGGCTCCACCCTTCCCGGCATTCGAATCCAGCCTGAGCACACGGGCTCCAGCAGCCTCGGCCTGCATCGCTGTGTCATCGGCGGAGCCATCGTCGATCACGAGCACCTCATCTACCGCATCACTTTGGAGGATGGCCCGTACCGTGGAGCCGATGCGCGACCCTTCGTTGAAGGCGGGGACGAGTGCGAGGGATCTCATTGTTGCGACCTCTTGCGTCCAGTAACCACTGCGACAGCCTTACGCACCAGGTTCACGGCCACTGAAACCTCCTGGATCCTCAGCAATCTTGCTACACCCCAGGTTGCCAGCAATCCGAAGGCTCCGGCAACCACCACTGTCGCGAGTGCGATCTTCATCGAGTAGTCGGGATTGGGCACTAGGTACGCAATGCCAGCAGCGATACCACCGCCCACGACTGAGGCCAGCGTCATCCCGGCAATGGTGCGAACGAGCGCATTGCCGCCAAAGGCACCGATCTTGCGCCGCAGTAGGTAGATCAAAACGACGAAGGCGGAAGCGAAGAACAGAGCATCAGAGATCGGGATCCCCACAAGCCCGATGCCAGGGAACCCAAGAGCCCCGGTCGTCAAGATGGCGTAGAGACCAATGTGCGGCACCGTGAGCACAAGGTTCACGAGCATCGGTGTGCGCGTGTCCTTGAGGGAGTAGAACGCTTTCAGGACGAACATGAACGCTGCGAAGAAGAAGAGGCCCGCAGCCCACCACTGCAGAACCTGGGCGACGCGCTCGATGTCCTCGGCAAGGAATCTTCCAGCGCGGTAGAGGGTGATGAGCGGTGTGGCCAGGGCGATCAGCATCGCCGCCGAAGGAATCACGAGTACCGCTGTCGCCGAAAGGCCTTTGGCGAACCTCTTGCGGAAGACTTCGTCGTCTTTGCGGCCGGCGGCATCGGAGAGCTCGGTGAAGAATGCGGTGGCGAGCGATACGGCGAGCACTCCGTAGGGGAGCTGATAGAACATCCACGCGTAACTAAGGATCGCTGGGCCTTCGAGTGAGACGTCGAAAGCGTAGGCGTTGCGAAACGATACGGCCACGATGTTGGTTACGACGTAGATGATCGTTGGGACAGCCATGCGACCCATGGCTTGCAATCCCGGGTGACGTAGGTCGATTCGGAAGGAGTACCGGGGCCTCAGTTTGATCAGGCTCGGGATCTGGACTGCGAACATCACCAGCACTCCGAGCGTGGTGCCCACAGCAAGCACCCACTTGGCCAGGAGTGGATCTTCGGCGGAGAAGTATACGTAGAGCAACAGGGTGACGATCACCGTCAGGTTGTTGAAGACAGGGCCGAGTGCGGGCCACAAAAAGTCACGATGGGCGTTGAGGAGTCCCGAGATGATCGCGCCAGCACCGTAAAAAACGATCTGCACGGCGAAGACCTGGAAGAAAAAGACGGCTAGCTCAGCATCTTGAGGATCGATCCTGAAGGTCTGGGTTCGCACTACCTCGCTGGCGAACACGGTCGCAAGAACAGCGATGATTCCAAGTGCGATGAGTGTGATGTTGAACAGCGAGCTGGCGTAGCGCCAAGCGTCTTCTTCGCTATCCTGCTTCCATCGCTCCATGAAAACGGGAATGAATAGGGAGGAGATGATTCCGCCGGCAACCAGTTCGAAGACCATGTTGGGGATGTTGTTGGCGACGTGGTAGGAGGCGGCCAGCGCGGTGACTCCCAAAGCATACGCCGTCACCCACACACGGATGAATCCGGTGACTCGGGATAAAGCGGTTGAGACGGTCATGATCGCTGTAGACCGAGCGACGGTGGGCGTTGAGATTGCAACCTCCCAGGGTACTGTATACTAAGGGGCGTACGGACGTCGTCCATTGTAGCCCAGCATCACGTCGTAAGGAGCATAAGTGAGGATTGAGCGAATGGACGCTTCGATGGCGCCCAAGGTCAAGGCTCTGGTGATCGAGGTCTTCGGAGCCGAAGGCTGGTGGAACTCATGCCTGTACGTTGCCGAATCGCAACCGCTTCCAGTGCTGGGTCGGCTGTGGAAGCGGTTGCTTCGCTTGTCTGAGCGCCCAGATGTATGGGTGGCCCTGGATGACTCAACTCAGGAAATCATTGGTACTATCGGGCTTTACCGAAGGAAGAAGGATCACGAAGAGGCGTTGTGGGTCTGGTATTTCTGTGTGGCTCCGCAGGCCAGGGGAGCTGGCGCCGGCGCCCGACTGCTCGACTACGTGATATCGCAGGCCAAGGCGCGCGACGTACTTTATCTGCGTCTTCTGACGTCGAACGTACCTTCCGAGGAGTCCGCTCAGCGCCTTTACGAGAGTCGTGGTCTGAGGATATTCAAGACGAGAAGTGCGCTCACGTACAAGGTGCTGTTGAGAGAGTTGGACCTGCGAGGCGATTGAGGACTGCGGTCCGGTCGACCCGACCCCCGCCCTCGGCGCTGAAATCGACCCGCAATCACGATATACTGCATCAGGCGGGAAAATCCGCCCGATGGCCAGACACCCAGTTCCGACAGGACATTTTTCGCATGCAGAGCCCCACATCGAAATTTCGCCGTGGTCGCAAGACGCACTTCAGGGTGCTCCTGGTAGCCCTTTCGGCGCTTCTGCTGTTCGGCTCCGCGCCACTTCCGCTGACTGCTGAGGAAGCCCGACCCGCCGACCCGATGGTGGTGCTGGTGCTGGCCCCTCACTTGACGTGGGATGACTTCGAGAGCGATCAGGCCCCATTCCTTCGCGAGATCCGCGATCGTGGTGCGGTCGCTAACATGAACACGGCTAGCCGCAACAGGCTGGCGCTTCGGCGGGATGACTTGGATCAAGCCGCACTCACTTACTCGTCGGGCAGCTGGGCGGATTCGGATTTTCGTGCGACCAGAGCACACAGCACCGACGAGATCACCCCCGCCGGGGTGGCTGGTGAAGTCTACGAGAGGGTCATGGGATCGGCTCCGGACACGGCGTCTGTCGTCTTTCTCGGACTGCCAAGGACCCAGTGGCTCAATGACTTGGTCCCGACCCTGGACATACGGATCGGTGCGCTTGGTGATGCTGTGGTCAGGGCGGGTGGCAGCACCGCTGCGGTGGGTAACTCCGATTTAGGCCCCGGCCCTGAGCCCGCTGACCTGATGAGACCGGCCGCGCTTGTGGCCATGGACTCGCAGGGCAGAGTCAGATTCGGTGATGTCTCGCAGCGTCTCCTGAAGGCAGACTTAGCAGCTCCGCTGGGAGTGACTGCGGACCTGGATCGCTACACCGGCACGATCACTGACGCGATCCTCGCACTTCAGCGCGTCGGCGGCCCATCGCTTTTGGTCATCGACCCCGGCGACCTTGCCCGGGCAGAGGTATCCGCGCGTGATTTCGCTCCGATGGTAGCGGCATCCCATCGCGATAAGGCTCTGGCCTCGCTGGACTCCATCGTACGTCTGACCGCCGAGGAGATGCCCGAGGGTGCAAGACTCATGGTCATTGGAACCTCTGCGAAGGCTCCGCTGGAGGGCCCCGCACCGTTCACGCCGATCGTGGCCTACTCGCCCGGCGACCCCACGCTTTCGGGCACACTGAGCTCATCCTCCACCAGGCAGGACGGGTTGGTCACGAACTTGGATATCGCCGCCACAACGGTGGACTGGCTTGCATTGGACAAGCCGGTCTCGTTCCTCGGCAATCCTATGGTGGCTTCAGATGCGATAGCGACAGCGGAGAGGATTCCGGCGCTAACCGAGCAGAATGCGATTGCTGTATCGATCGAAGCAGCCAGACCGTCGACGATCAATACGTTCATCGTAATCACGATGCTGATCTTTGCTGCGAGCGTGCTCGTCTTGTTCAGGATGGGGAGGTGGCCGACGGCCCTTCGGCAGTTGATGGTGAAGATCACGCACCCTGGATTGCTGTTTGTGGCAGCCGTTCCGCTGGCGTCAACGGCGATGTTCGCGGTGGGGCTTACCCCAGGATCGGAAGCCGCTGCGACGCAGTACTTTGTTGGAGCCACACTGGCGATCTGGGCGCTAGCGGCGATTCTGTCGCTAGGGAGATCCTTCCGACTGCCGCTCGGCATAGTATCTCTTTCGACCGCGACGCTTCTTTTAGTCGACCAGTGGATGGGGGGTCCATGGTCCTTCACAGGGATATTGAACTTCTCGCCGCTTGTGGCTGCCCGCTACTACGGCATGGGCAACGAAGGCGCTGCAATCATGATGGGCTCGCTACTAGTCGGACTGGGCCTCATCTTAGATGAGTTCCGCACCAACAAGGTCGCCGCGATCGTTCGCAAATGGGCGATTCTGCCTATCGGCGTCGTTGCTGTACTCACAGCTGCGGCCCCGATATTCGGGGCCAACGTCGCCGTGGCACTGTGGGGATTGGTCGGCGCAGTCGTCTTCTGGGCGCTGGCGAACAATATCCGAGTGGACTGGCGAATGGTCGTCGGGATTATCTTGGTGACCGCTATCATGCTGGGTGCATTCATCGTCATCGACCTGGGCACACAGGATGGAGCGCAGACCCATCTCGGACGGGCAGTCGAGAGCGCACGCGAAGGTGGCATCCAGGAGCTCGTCACGATCGCCGAGCGCAAGATCGCCACCAACATCCGAGTGCTCACAACCACCAACTGGTCGTTCGTGCTTGCTGGCGTGCTGCTCTTCCTGGGATACATGAGATGGCGCCCCCAAGGGGACTTCTCGGACACCCTAGCTCGCAACCCGGCCTTCTCAGCGGCGCTGGCTGCGGTGCTCATCGCTGGCGGTGTAGCCTACTTCACCGAGGACTCGGGGATCGTCATCCCGGCCCTGATGACGGTGTACGTGGGTCTAGGGATACTCCAGCTGATGATCGCTCGGTCGGCGATGGTTGGCGATTCCGTTGAGCCAGAACCAGCGGCCGAGAAGTGACGGACGCCCCGAGCATCGCACTTGCTCTCGCATTTGCGCTTGCGGGCGGCTGGGGTGCGTCGCATGCAGGCATGCGACTGCTGTTGCCTGCGCTGCGTGACTCGCGCATGAAGGCCGAGAACTACCGAAAAACCGAGGTGTTCGTCGGGCTGGGAGTCGTATGGGTGTTCTGGGCGACCGCGCTCTCCCTGGCTGTGGCCCTCCAGCGTCTCTCGGGTATCGAGATCGCGATCGCACCGTTTGGCGGCCAAGATGCGCATCCAGCGATGATAGCGGTAGCGGTGGTCGTCGGGGCGTTCCTCTTCGGCTTAATCGACGATGTTTTTGGGTCGTCTTCGGCGAAGGGCTTCAAGGGTCACTTCAGGACACTTGCGAAAGGCAGGTTGACCACTGGTGCGCTGAAGGCGCTCGGGATCGGCTTCGTCTCGCTGCTGGCGGGCTTCGCGATCGCAGACCTGAGGGGCTTTGCCGGAATCGAATACTTTGGCGTGGCTCTACTGTCGACCATCGTGATTGCACTTTCGGCCAATCTTCTCAATCTGCTGGACCTCCGTCCGGGCCGGGCGCTCAAGGGCTACGCGCTGATGAGCTGCTTGGGAGTGCTCGCTATCGCGCTTCCCGTGTTCGGCGGCATCGCAGCGACGCTGGCTTCTGCGGCTTCGGCATTGCTCTGGTTGCTCGGCCCCGCGGTTGCCGTGGCGCGCTACGACCTGGCCGAGGAGGGAATGCTCGGTGACGCAGGCGCCAATGCCGCAGGCGCACTGGTTGGTTTGATGCTCGCGCTCGGGTCGTCCTTGCCGACGCTGGGGGTTGCCGCGATCCTTCTGGTCGCCGCCAACGCTCTTTCCGAGAAGGTCTCGTACACGAGGCTCATTGAAGCGAACACGATTTTGTCACGAGTTGATTCCTGGGGACGAAAATGACGGCCATTAGCGGTATAGTGAGCCTATAGAATCCACATCCACACAAGGCAGAGAGGAACCCATGGCAAAGCATGTTTTCGTGACGGGCGGAGTCGTATCTTCTCTTGGAAAGGGGATCACGGCGGCCTCTTTGGGGCGACTACTCAAGTCGAGGGGACTCAAGGTCACGATCCAAAAGTTCGACCCCTACCTAAACGTCGATCCCGGGACCATGAGTCCATTTCAGCACGGCGAGGTCTTCGTAACTGAAGATGGCGGCGAGACCGACCTCGATCTTGGTCACTACGAGCGGTTCATCGACGAGTCGCTTACGCGCGATTGCAGCGTCACCGCTGGCCGCATCTATCAGTCGATCATCGACCGTGAACGCCGAGGTGACTTTTTGGGAGCCACAGTGCAGGTCATCCCGCACGTCACCAATGAGATCAAGGACCGCATCCTCAGAATCACCGGAGACACTGCACCCGATGTCGTAATCACCGAGGTCGGTGGAACCGTGGGCGATATCGAATCCCTGCCGTTCCTTGAAGCCATCCGCCAGTTCCGACGCGATCTGGGAAGAGCGAACGTTTGCTTCATCCATGTGACCCTAATTCCCTGGATCGATGCGAGCCAGGAACTCAAAACCAAGCCCACCCAGCACTCAGTGCAGCAGCTTCGAAGTATCGGTATCCAGCCGGACCTCATCGTGTGTCGGTCGAACCGCTCACTCGACGAGTCGACCCGCCGGAAGATCGCGCTCTTCTGTGACGTGGATCCCGAGGCCGTCGTCGAAGCACTCGATGCGGGCAGTATCTATGAAGTCCCCCTGAATCTCTCGGCGGAGAAGCTCGATGAGATGGTTATCGATCGCCTCGGCCTTCAGTGCGGGGAGCTGGACCTCGCCGACTGGACCGGCTACGTGGAGCGCTCCAGGACCTGCGACTCCGAAGTATCCATAGCGCTGGTTGGCAAGTACGTCTCGCTCCCCGATGCGTATCTTTCGGTGACAGAGGCCCTTGATCATGCCGGGAACTTCCATCAAAGCAAGATCCGGGTGCATTGGATCGACGCCGAGTCACTCACTCCCGAGGAAGTCGAAGCGGCGCTGGCTGACTTTGACGCCATCCTGGTCCCCGGTGGCTTCGGCATCCGCGGGATCGAAGGCAAGATTCGAGCAGCTCGCTTCGCACGCACCAAAGAGGTGCCCTATCTGGGCATCTGTCTGGGAATGCAGGTGGCAGTTGCCGAGTTCGCACGCAACGTTGCCGGACTGGCTTCCGCTAACTCCAGCGAGTTCGACCCTGTGACGGAGCACCCCGTGATCGACCTGATGCTCGACCAGCACGGCGTTACCGATGCTGGCGGAACGATGCGACTTGGCACCTATCCGTGCAAGCTCAAGCCAGGATCAAAAGCCGCCGCCGCCTACGGGGGTGAGCTGCTGGTATACGAGCGCCACAGGCATCGATATGAGTTCAACAACTCCTATCGTGAGGCTTTGACTACAAAAGGCCTGGTAATCAGCGGGGTCTCTCCCGACGACCGCCTGGTCGAGATCGTAGAGCTTGCCGATCACCCGTGGTTCCTCGGCATCCAGGGACACCCCGAGTTCAAGAGTCGTCCGCTTTCGCCATCGCCGGTTTTCCGCGATTTCGTCGGGGCCGCCAAGCGCTTCCGCGAGCAACGCAAGGCCGTCAGCGAGTGAAGGGTGACTCGCTCGACATCTTCCTCGACCTCGTGCGCATCGATAGTCCGACCCGCCGCGAGTCGCAAGTCTGCGCCTGGTGCGCCGCGGCTCTTGCCGAGCTTGGGTTCACTGTCGAGATCGATGACAGCGCTAGCGTAACCGGCTCGGATACCGGCAACCTCATTGCGACTCTGCCCGGAGTGGAGTGCGACGCGACACTGATCCTCTCGGCGCATCTCGATTGCGTCGACCCTTGCACAGGCGTCATCCCGGTGGTCGAAGATGGCATTGTCCGCTCCGAAGGATCCACCGTGCTCGGTGCCGACGACAAAGCCGGGATCACCGCGATCCTCGTCGCTGCGGCTAGAGCTGTCAGGCAAACGGGCCAGCGACCGAACCTCAAAGTGGTCCTCACAACCGCCGAGGAGTCGGGTCTCGCTGGCGCCAAAGCGCTACCGCCGCACGCCTTCGATGGCGACGTATGTTTGGTCCTGGACGCAGCTGGCGATCCGGGGTCCATTGTCGTGGGAGCTCCGACCCATCACACCTTTGCGGCCCGCTTCGTTGGTGTTGCCTCACACGCAGGGATCGCCCCCGAGAAGGGACGCTCGGCGCTGGAGATGGCCGCACAGGCCGTGTCGGTGATGCAGCTCGGGCGCATCGATGAGCACACCACAGCTAACATCGGCACAATCGAAGGCGGAACCGCTACCAACGTCGTCCCCGCGCTGGCTACCGTTACCGGTGAGTGCAGGTCGCTTGTCAGGACCAGAGCCGAGGAGGTCAGGGCTGCAATGGATCGCGCGATGCGCGAGGCAGCCGAGGCCTTCGGCGGCATCGTTGAGATCGAATGGTCACTGGAGTACGACGGATTTGTTGTCGCCGATGATTCCGCCGAGCTCAAGCTAGTGAGCGATGCTTGCCGGGACGCAGGATTCACGCCCACGACCTTCATGACCGGTGGCGGCAGCGACGGCAATATCTTTGCGGCCGCAGGCGTGCCCACCTTCGTTCTGGGCTGCGGGATGCAAGATGCGCACTCGATTGACGAGCACATCGCGATCAAAGACATCGATGGCGTGGCGGAAATTGTCTCGGCAGTCATCGCGCGCATGGCGAAGGGTTAGGCTGTTATGCGCCTTGAGTGGGGTCGAGTCACAGACGTCAGGAGCAGCTCGGCGTCGATTGAGCGGCTGGGCGTGGAGCTGGACTCAGGCGCGACGGGTCGGGCAATCTGCTATCCGCGCCTGACGGGCGGTTGCGAGGCAGGGGAGAGAGTGCTGCTCAACACCATCGCCGAGGATCTCGAACTCGGTACCGCCGGCGACCACTTCGTCGTGGCGCGCGGCTCTACGACCACAGGCGTCGCTCATGCCGACGATTCGGGCGGACACATCATCAAGCTGCGATATACCCCGCTACAGCACGATGTACTTGCCGCCGAGGAGCCAGCGAGCCCTCATCATCCGATCATGGCGTCCGCGACCGATGTGGGTGGGATGCCGGTCGCTTGCTGTGGCCTCCACAGTCAGGTCCCGCTAGTGGCTGCTGCGATCAAAGCAGCGGACCCTACACTGCGGATCTGCTACGTGATGACCGACCAGGCGGCCTTGCCCCTAGCGCTATCCAAGGTGATGGACGCTTCCGTCTCGGCAGGTTTGATCGATGCGACCGTGACCTGCGGGCAAGCATTCGGCGGCGGTGTCGAGTCGGTCAACCTGTACTCGGCCCTGCTTGCCGCTCGGCACGTGTGCAGCGCTGATATCGCGATTGTCGGCATCGGGCCCGGAGTTGTGGGAACCGCCACCCCGTTCGGGCACGGAGGTGTCGCCCAGGGTGAGGCCATCAATGCCGTTGCTGTGCTCAAAGGCCGACCGGTCGCCGTCCTGCGGCTATCTTTTGCAGATAAGCGCGAGCGTCACCGTGGCGTGAGCCACCATACGCTCACTGCGCTCTCGGCGGTCGCACTGGCCCGAGCGGTCGTGCCGGTTCCGGCGCTTCCCGAGGACGAGAGTGCGCGTGTCGAGGATGCGCTCGTGCGAGCGGGTGTGTGGGACAGGCATGTAAGGTACGATGCACGAGGATCTGCAGAAGTTCCGATGCATGGCGTGGAAGTCAGGTCGATGGGTCGCGGAATCGAGGACGACCCAACGTTCTTCTTAGCAGCGTTCGCAGCTGGAGCTGCGTGCGCTGATTTTGTGATTGGCAAGGGTGTCGATGCCACAACGTTTGCTTGAGGTCGGCGCGCATCCGCATAAGGACAGGGAGGCACGGAAGTGATAGTTGGAGTCCCCAAGGAGATCAAAAACAACGAGTTCAGGGTCGGACTGACCCCCGGCGCCGTAGCCGAATTCGTGGCGCACGGGCATAGTGTGCTGGTTGAGGCGGGCGCAGGCGTCGGATCGACTTTCGGCGACACTGAGTACTCCGCAGCCGGGGCGCAGATGGTCCCATCGGCCGACGAGGTCTTTGCTCGCGCCGACATGATCGTCAAGGTCAAAGAGCCCCAAGCCGAGGAGATCGAGAAGCTTCGGCCGGGTCAGATACTCTATACCTTCCTGCACCTAGCTCCGGATCTTCCTCAGACCGCAGGACTGATCAAATCCAAGGCCGTGTGCATAGCGTACGAGACAGTCGAGCTCCCCAATCGCTCGCTGCCGCTTCTCGCCCCGATGTCAGAGGTCGCAGGACGCATGGCTGCGCAAGTCGGAGCAGCGTACCTCCAGAAGCCCAATGGTGGCAGGGGAGTACTAATGGGAGGCATCCCCGGTGTGCTGCCCGCCAAGGTGGTCGTGCTTGGTGGCGGTGTTGTGGGAACGAACGCAGCTTATGTCGCGATGGGAATGGGCGCCGATGTCACCATCATGGACGTCAACCTAGATCGCCTTCGCTATCTCGATGAGATCTGGGGCAACCGTGTCCGGACGATGTTCTCGAGCAAGCTCAACGTATCGCAGGTCATAGGCGAGGCCGACCTCGTGATTGGCGCGGTCTTGTTGGTCGGTGCCAAGACGCCGTTCCTCGTGACGCGCGACATGCTCTCGACCATGCGGACCGGAGCCGTCATCGTCGATGTCTCGGTCGATCAGGGTGGATGCATCGAGACTACCAAGCCCACCACACACGCCGACCCCACCTTCGTGGTCGACGGCGTCCTGCACTACGGCGTTGCCAACATGCCCGGCGCAGTGCCTCACACCTCCACGCTCGGCCTGACCAACGCCACGCTGCGTCAGGGTCTTGCGATCGCCAACAAGGGATGGAAACAGGCCGTGCTCGATGACGCGTCGCTCGCCAAGGGCGTCAACATCATCGACGGCGCCGTGACCTACGAGCCAGTTGCCCAGGCGCATGGACTGGAGTTCACCCCTCTTTCGGAGATGGTCGGGAGTGCAACAGCAAGCTGATGAGTTCATCGCATATCTTGCGGTAGAGCGCGGCGCGTCTCGGCATACCTTGGATGCATATCGCCGAGATGTCGCCCGCTACCTTGAGTTTCTCAGCGCGCGCTCAGCTCCTGAGGTCGATGCGGTGACCGCCGACGACACGCTTGCGTATCTTCGTGAGCTCCGAGCTTGCGGGTATGCGCCCAGCACCATCGAGCGCCAGATGGCGGCGATCAAGAGCTTCCACAGGTTCCTCGTGCGCGAGGGCATCACCAAGAACTGCCCTACCGAGGCGATCCCGTTGCCCAAGGTCCCTCAGAAGTTGCCCGATGTCATCAGCATCGAACAGGCGGAGCAGCTACTCTCGCAGCCATTCCCGCTTGATGCTCGCGGTCGACGAGACCGCGCCATCCTTGAGGTCCTTTACGGCTGCGGAATCCGCGTCAGCGAGCTTGTCGGCCTGGACATGTCCGCGATCGACTTGACCGAAGGATTCATGCGGGTCTTCGGCAAGAACTCCAAGGAGCGGGATGTCCCTCTCGGCGGTGCGGCTGCTCGGGCGCTCGAGGAGTATCTGTCCCACGGGCGCCTCCTGCTGTCGGGGAAGGCTGGCTCGCTGCGGACCACTGATGCGGCGTTCCTCAACTTCCGAGGCGGACGGATTTCTCGGCAGTCAGTATTCGCGATCGTGAAGCGGTACGGTAGGGCCATAGGGTTGGACAACCTGCACCCGCACACACTTCGGCACTCCTACGCAACGCACATGCTTGGAGGCGGCGCGGACTTGAGAGTCCTGCAGGAGCTACTCGGGCATGTGGACATCACGACGACCCAGGTCTACACGCATGTCGACAGGAGACACATCCGTGAGGAGTACCTCTCGACGCATCCGCGAGCCCGACTTTTGCGCCGCGAGCCGTCTTCGTCGCCGAGGGGGGCGGGAGCATGAGGGCGAGCGGCGCAGGGCCCCTTCGGCAAGCGCTGTTTTCCGCGATTACATGGGGATTCGGGTTCGCGTGTGGAGTGGCCGTCGGCGGGTGGCTGACGGTGATCTCCGGTGCAGGCGCACCCGGGGTAGAAGCACTCAATCTGGTCGACGACGTTCTACTTTTGCCGGGTATCGCCGGGGGCGGAGTTTTCGCCCTGGTCATGGCGATCCATGGAGTCCGTCACCTCTTCAGGCGCCGAGGAAGTGCGCCGCATCACCCACACGAGACTGACGCCAATGACCCACACCGCGATGGCGATCAGGTCATCAGGTAGGTCGAGCGAGAAATCGAACCCTCTATCAATCGAGCGGAGCGTATAGGCGACGATCGGTATGACAATCGCCGCCCATATAGGTAGCTTCAGCCTGGGCCTAAGCAGACTCAAGAGGCATCCACCTCGGCGTCATCGGCGGATCGCTTCGCGCGCCTGCGGTTGATGATCGGTCGCGCAATCAGCCAGGCTAGCAGCATGATGACGACGATTGGGCCAACTGCGCCGATTCCAACAATAATCATGTTGATGGTGCCGACGAAAGCTCTGACTGACTCGGTAAGGGCTGTAACGAAGCCCCAATCCTGGCCGACCGGACGTACGACTGGCTTGGGACCGGTAAGCTCAATGGTTACTGTCGAGTGTGCGGCCTGGCGCTCGAGGTAAGCGATCTGCGCCTGCATAGACTCGATCTCACCACGAACCCGCGACAGCTCCTTCTCGACAGCGAGCATCTCGGTGACATTCTTGGCCTTGGTCATGAATTCACGTAGCTGAGCTTCGGTGGCCTGCAGGTTCTTTAGGCGGGCACTGAGGTCCACGTGTTCCTGGGTGACATCCGATTGACTCTCGACTTCGCGCAGTACATTGCCGACCGCGGCCATCTCTGTGAGGAAAGCCTCGAGACCGTCGGCCGGAATGCGAACCGTGACGTATCCGGACAACGGAATCTGCTCGAGCGCCATCATCTCCGAGTAACGCCAAACGGGCTGATCCTCATCGGTGCTGACGTTGAGGTCGATTACCACACCTTTTTGCTTCTCGACCGCTGCTCGGATCGAATCGACAGCGTCCTCAATCGATTCGACCCCGAGGCGCATGTCGACACGCCTGACGATCAGGCGATCCTCAGGTGGGATGCCCGTGGCGTCAGGTCCGGCACCCGGCGGTGGCACGATGCCGATAGCAGCGCGATCCTCAGTGACGCCAGGGGCCGCCATCTCACCCTGTAGCGCGGTGCTTCCGTCTACAGGAGGTTGGGGCTCAACCATGGGCGCCGATGCGCCGCCGCTGTATGGATCCTCTTTCGCCATGTCGTAGGTTTGGGTGGCGGCACACCCTGCTACCGATAGTGCTAGCGACAACAACAATATGAGCACCAGGGCCTTGGCAGCCCAAGATCCAGTAAGTGACGATCGGATGCGCACCATGGTCGTCTCCTCTCTTCGCGGGACAAAAGTACGCTTCTCAATGCTAACGCCCTCTACCCGGCATGGCAGGAGAGAGGGCGTCGGACACTTAGCAGCGAAATCTGTTGTGAGAGTTACTCAGACCTGTCTTCGTGCTTCTTCATCTCGATGGCCGCGTATACGGCGAGGGCGATGCCCATAGCAACAACGATGAAGTAAGCCCACCACATGGTGATCCACATGGTCCCCGGGATGTTCGCTCCAAAAAGAGCAGCTATCATTTAGACGTCACCTCCACGCATGGGTTGTCATCCATCCCGATTGTACTCTCACGTCTCGACGGCGGCAATATGCCCAGCCATCTTATTCAGAGTATGTCGCTGTCAAGGTGGCCTCGCTTTCCTGCTGCCTCTATGACGCACCAATCCGCCATCGAGTTCTTCGCAGTTGGGAATTCCAGAACCCCGGGATCCTTGCGGTGTGCGCAAGTGGCTACCCGTGGGATTCGGTAGCGGCTTGGTGGGATGATTTCCCATCTAGGTGTTGCAAAGTGGGATTCAGTGGTATACAGTTCAGTGCATGGAATCAGCCGAGGCGATCCTCGGCAGGGAAGTACAAGGCGGAAGAGGTGCAAGGCGGCATGTTCTTAGGTGATCACCAGCATACGCTGGACTCCAAAGGACGCGTTTCCCTGCCCGCGCGTTTCCGGATTGCAATGACAGGCAAGCTCGTCGTTGCGAAGGGTCTGGACAAATGCCTGTACGTCTATCCAGCCGATGAGTATGTGCGCTTCGTATCAGATCTCATCGCGAAGGAGGATTTCGAGCCCAGGGTGCGCAAGGTGAGGAGGTTCTTCACCGCCGGAGCTGTCGAGGTGGAACTCGATTCGGCAGGACGCATCGGATTGCCTGCGAACCTGCGGGCATGGGCGGGCCTTTCCAAGGACGTCGCAGTCACTGGGAACGGCAACAGGATCGAACTTTGGGACTCCGAGGTCTGGAGTCAGTACAGCGAAGGCGGCGAGAACATCGAGGATCTCGCCCAGGAGCTCGCCGACGCAGGCTTGCTCTGAGGACTTGACAATGGAATATCGGCACACCCCAGTTTTGCTGGCCGAGGTCACGCAGCAGTTATCGTTGCAACCCGGTTCGATCGTAGTCGATTGCACCCTAGGCGGGGCAGGACACGCGAAGCGGATAGCAGAGTTGATAGCTCCCACAGGGATTCTCGTGGGCATAGACCAGGACGAGGCAGCACTAAAAGCAGCAGCAGACGTACTCTGCCTCGGCCAGCAGGTAGTTTTACTCAAGGGGAACTTCGGCGAACTCGATCGTTTGCTCGTCGAAGCACAGATCCCCTGGGTCGACGGATTCCTCTTCGACCTCGGAGTATCCTCACCGCAACTCGACATCGTTGAGCGCGGATTCACTTATCAAGAGGATGCTCCACTGGATATGCGGATGGATCATTGCGGGCCTGTCACAGCAGCGGAGATAGTCAATACGTACTCCGAATCACAGTTGGCCCGCATTATCCGGGACTACGGGGAAGAAAGGTGGGCTTTGCGAATCGCAGCATTCATAGTAGCCGCGCGAGCCCGCCGCCCCGTGACGACGACCGGAGAGTTGGTGGACGTGATCAAGGCGGCGATACCAGCTTCGGCGCGTAGAGCAGGAGGTCACCCCGCTAAACGGACCTTCCAGGCGCTTCGCATCGAAGTGAACTCCGAGCTCAAGGTGCTCGAAACCGCCTTATCAGCCGCAGTGAAGTGGCTCTCACCCAACGGAAGGATCGCGGTGATCAGCTACCACTCGCTTGAGGACAGGATAGTGAAACAACTGTTCAACGAGGGAGAAAGCGCATGTGAGTGCCCGCAAGGGCTCCCCATCTGCGCGTGTCAGAAGTTGCCGATACTCCGAGTCTTGACCAAGCGGCCGATAGTACCCGGCCGAGATGAGATTGAATCGAACCCGCGTGCGCGCTCAGCGCGGATGCGGGTGGCCCAGAAGTTGGCGGACCCTACAGGCGGCGATAGCCGATAGGGAAGCCTTTAAGCGAGAGAGACCGGAGACGATGGGACTGGCGGCAAGACAACTAGCGAATGACCGGCCCAAAGCATCGCCGAAGCCTCGCTTGCGCGTTGTTCCCAGTGACCGATCGACTCGACGCACCGTAGCGGCACGCCGCGAAGCCGACAGGCGAAATCGTGACCTGTTCATCATCGTCTCGGCATTCATGGTGATTGTGGCGATACTCGGTGTTGGGCGGATTACAATAATGGCAAAGGCCGCCGAGGTGACGTTTGAGACTGCACGCCTTTCGGCAGCGATCCGTGAGGAGCAGATAGAGACCGAGGCACTCGAGTTGCTAAGATCGAGCCTTGTATCACCATCGAGGATCGAGTCGATAGCCGTCGGCTCAATGAACATGATCCGCGCCGAAGAAGTCAGCTTCTTTGCAATGCCGCTTCCGGATTGCCCCACGTACCTCGCCAGCCTCGAAAGTGTCGCTGATTCTAGCGAAGGTGGGGGAGCCGCTGTTGGAGCAGGTGTAGCCACGGGTGATTCCGTTGACGTTGCTGAGAGGCAAGGCGTCGGAGCGCGGGTGCTTGGTTCGGTCATGGAGCTTGCAGCAGGCGAGGCGCATGCTCTGCTCTTAGGTGATGTCGGGCTGGTGTCGATGCGTTGAACCGAAATCTGATCTGAAGCCGGGAGGCATCTTGGGACAGAAGCGAAAGAGGAAATCGGCCGATAGTGGCCGGTTTGTGTTTCTGTGGTGCGTGATAGTGATCGCTTTGTTGATCATTTCGGGCCGGCTTGTGCAACTACAAGTGGTTGACGCAGCGGTCTACGCCCAACTTGCAACCGAGCAACGGACGCGTGACATCCCCCTTCCTGCGCAACGGGGTGCGATATTCGATCGGGAGGGCGAGCCCCTGGCCGTAAGTGTTCAGGCCTTCAGTGTTTTCGCAGACCCACGCGCAGTGGAAGATGCCTCATCGACCGCGCAGGCGATAGCCCGGGTTCTTGGCGGCGATCCAGCGGTGTATGCGGAGAGGATGCAAAGGGAGGGCGGTTTCGTCTACATCGCCAGGAAGGTCGATGTCGAGCGAGCTGAGGCTCTACGCGAACTCGAGCTGGCAGGCGTGGGATTCCATCGAGACTCGCGCAGGGTGTATCCTCACGCCGAAGTCGCCTGTCAGGTACTCGGATTCGTCGGAGTCGACGACGTCGGATTGGCGGGCCTTGAGAAATACTATGACGACCTACTCGCGGGTACCCCTGGCAGGCTAATCGCCGAGAGGGATCCCGGTGGCCGACCGATACCGGGTGCTGTGATCTCTGCCGAGGAACCCGTTGACGGAGAGGACATAACACTCACGATCGACAGGGACATTCAGCACCAGGCGCAGCTGGCACTTGCGCAGGCCGTCGACAGATGGGATGCGAAGGGCGGCAACGTGATCGTGATGGATCCTGACACGGGGGCGATCCTGGCGATGGCATCATACCCATTCTTCGACCCCAACCTGTTTGCATCGGCTGATCAGGCTGCCTTTAGGAATCGTGCGATCACCGATGCCTATGAGCCAGGGTCAACACTGAAATCGCTTACAACTGCTGCGGTCCTAGAGGCCGGGATATTCGATCCAGAAAGCATGTTCGACCTGCCTCCAACGATCCAAGTCGGCGGGCGAACCATCGGCGAGGCGAGACCAAGGGGATTCATGCGGGCCAGCCTTACAGAGATTCATGCCAGGTCCAGCAACGTTGGGACTGTCATGATGGGTACGGAGCTCGGTTCGGATGCACTATACGAGTCCATGCAGTCCTTCGGCTTGACCCAGTCCACCGGCATCGATTTCTCTGGTGAAGCGGTGGGTTTCTTGCCGCGCGTGAGCGACTGGTCGGCATCAACACTTGGAACAGTGTCGTTCGGTCAAGGCATCTCGGTGACGCCGCTGCAGATTGCGCGTGCATTCTCGGCGATCGCCAGTGATGGCAGACTCCCGAATCCGCACTTCAGGGTCGATGCCAAGAGTGCCAGCGCAACTCGACAGGTTGCTATCAGCGAACAGACCGCAGTCACGATGCGCGAGGTTATGGCATCTGTGGTGACCTCGGGTACAGGACTATCGGCGGCAGTTCAGGGATATGAGGTCGCCGGAAAGACCGGAACCGCTCAGAAAGTCAAAGTCGATGGTAGAGGGTACGAGGAGGGCAAGTACATCGCCTCCTTCGGCGGATTCCTGCCAGTCGATGATCCTCGGCTAGTGATTCTCGTCAATATCGATGAACCATCGGGAGCGATCTTCGGCGGTACTGTGGCTGCCCCCACTTTTGCACAGATCGCCAGCTTTGCGGTGTCCCATCTGCGGATACCGCCAAGTGCAACGAGGTCGGATGACGGTACGGCTACAATCCCCGCGGACCGCTGAAATGGAGTGCTCCAAGTGCTAACATTTGACGGTTGCCGATTCGAATGTGAGAGAAGATGCCGCTTTTCGATCTAATGAGCCTTTTGTCCGCTGCGGAGGTCCTCGCAGGCGAAGCCGTCCAGGTCGAGGGATTGGCTTATGACTCGCGCAAGGTGGGTCCGAAAGACGCATTCTTCTGCATACCGGGACTTCAGTCCGACGGACATGATTTTGCCCGAGAGGCGGTGTCGCGCGGCGCAGCTGCGCTGGTGGTGACTCGCCGACTGGCCGAATTCGCACACGTCCCGCAAATCCTGGTAGCGGATGCGAGGAAGGCGCTCGCGGTCGCCGCCGCTGTGTTCTACGGCTCGCCTAGTCGCGGGCTCTCGATTGTCGGCGTCACTGGCACAAACGGCAAGACCACTACCACGTACCTCGTGGACTCGATCCTTCGGCACTCCGGGCTGGCGACAGGACTGATCGGCACCGTAGAGACCCGGATTCGCGAGAACGCCATACCCGCCGAGCGGACCACGCCGGAGTCGCTAGACCTTCAGAGGCTGTTGGCCCAGATGTCCGCCGAAGGGGTCGAGGCCGTTGCGATGGAGGTCTCATCGCACGCTATCGACCTAGGTCGCGTCGATGCAGTCAGCTTCGCAGTGGCTGCATTCACCAATCTGACTCAGGATCACCTCGACTATCACGGCTCGATGGAGGCTTACGGGGCTGTCAAGCTGCGTCTTTTCACGGAGCTGGAGGTGGCAAAGCGGGTCATAAACATTGACGACCCGGTGGGGGTATCTTTTGCTGCAGCGGTAGATGATCCGCTGACCGTCGGCACTTCGGCGGATGCGGTAATCCGTGCCACCGAGGTCGAACTCATGCCCGACGCATCGCGGTTCGTACTTTCAACCCCTTCGGGACAGGCCACAGTCACTCTGCCCATCGCCGGCGCGTACAACGTGAGCAACGCTCTTGTTGCCGCCGGATGTGCGTATGCACTTGGAATCCCGCTTGCTGACATCGCCGCCGGGCTTGCGCATGCGACGCAGGTTCCTGGTCGCTTGGAGAGGGTTTCGGCTGGACAGCCCTTCTCGGTATTCGTCGATTACGCACACACCCCGGATAGCCTCAGGCAGGTACTTGAGGCGATCAAGCGCGTTACTCCGGGCCGGGTGATCGCCGTCTTCGGATGCGGAGGAGACCGCGACCCCGCGAAACGCCCGCTGATGGGGGAGGCCGCTTCGGCTGTTGCGGACCACGCGATAATCACAAGCGACAACCCGAGGACCGAGGATCCCAATGCCATAATCGCACAGATACTGCCTGGCATGTCTGTTGGCGGTGCAACCTATCAGGTCGAGGTCGACAGGCGTCGGGCCATCGCGTCAGCGCTGGCCACGGCAGGCCCCAATGACTCGGTACTGATTGCCGGCAAGGGACACGAGGACTACCAGATATTCGCCGACAAGACAGTGCACTTCGACGACCGCGAGGTGGCCTTCGAGGAGCTGAGCGCCCGATGCTGACGCTTTCTGCAGGACTAATTGCCGAGGTAACTGCAGGGGAGATTCTCCTCGGCAATCCTGATGTGATGGCCAACGGCCTGCAGATCGATTCTCGGCAGGTGGAGCCGGGCAACCTCTTTGTTGCATTCGCTGGAGAACGAGTCGACGGCCACGACTTTCTCGAGGAAGCGATTTCGGCAGGTGCGCGAGTGCTGCTAGTCACTGAAGCGCCTGAGCAGCTTGGTTCGGCGATGGAGGTCGCACGTTTGCGGGGAATCACGGTCGTGAAGGTCGCCGATGCCCTGGGTGCTGTCCAGAGTCTTGCTCGCCACCATCGAGCGAGGCTGTTCTGCCCGGTGATTGGCGTGACCGGATCTTCGGGCAAGACCACAACCAAGGACTTCATCTACAGCGTGATATCGCAGCGCGCCAAAGTGGTGGCGACCAAAGGAAACCGCAACAACGAGCTGGGCGTTCCGCTCACCTTGTTCGAGGCCGGGGCGGACACCGATGCCATCGTCTTGGAGATGGCGATGAGGGGCGAAGGACAGATAGCCACGCTGGCTTCGATCGCCAGACCCACTGCCGGTTTGATAACGAACATCGGGACGTCGCACATCGAGATACTTGGTAGTCAAGATGCGATTGCGAGTGCCAAAGCTGAGCTTGTGGCCTCAATCGGATGCGAGGGTACGGTCTTCGTGAACGGGGACGACGCATACGCCGACCTGATTGCTTCGGGGACCTGCGCCTCTGTGATCCGCTATGGCTTGGGTGTCTCCAACGAGGTGCGGGCGGAGAACATCGTACTCGACGAAGAGAGCCGCCCGACCTTCGACCTGGTCACACCCGATGCCCGTGAGAACGTCACTCTAGGACTGCCAGGGCGCCACAATGTTTACAACGCGTTGGCTGCCGCGGCAGTCGGGGGATACATGAGCATTCCCGCTGTCGACATCGTCACAGGACTGCAGAGCGCGACCATCACAGAGATGCGGATGCAGGCTTTCATGACAGCTGGCGGGATCCACGTCATCAACGACGCCTACAATGCCAACCCATCATCGATGCGTGCTGCGATAGAGACTCTCTCGGCGATGAGGGCAGCGACAAGGCGCATAGCCGTACTTGGCGACATGGCGGAGCTCGGTTCGCTCACTGAGCTTGCCCATTTCAGGATTGGTGAGGCCATCAAGGAGCTGGAGATCGACTTGTTGATCACCGTTGGGCCACGAGCAGTACGGATCGCCGATGGGGCAAGAGCTACAGGCATGGACCCTTCGGCGGTCTTCGCATTCGATGAGATCGCTGGGGCCACGGCGAAGGTACTTGAATGTGTTGCGCCGGGTGACGCAGTCCTGGTGAAGGCCTCACGGGTGATCGGGCTGGAGAGGATCGTCGATGCGATTGTGAGCCCGGAATGATCAACATAGCCCAATATCCTACTTACCAAGTCCTTATCGCAGTTGTGATGGCCCTGGTGATCTGCGTCGTCGTCTTTCCGCTTTGGATAAAGGTGCTGCGCTACCGCAACATCGGACAGCAGATCCGCGCAGACGGTCCACAGGGACATCTAGTCAAGCAGGGAACGCCAACGATGGGCGGGGTGCTGATCATCATCGTAGTCTTCGCTGTATATGTGGCGATGGGCGATTTCGGCAGGCTTTCTTTCCTGGCCCTTGCTGCGATGATTGGATGCGGCTTGCTTGGCTTTTTCGATGATTGGGCGAAGGTGGCCAAGGAACGCTCATTGGGGCTCTCTCCCCGCGCTAAAATCACTGGTCAGGCGCTCATCGCACTGCTGTTCGCGTTGGCAGCGGTGAACTGGGGCGACATTTCTTCGCGGGTAGCTTTGCCGCTGCTTGATGCCTCTGTTGATCTGGGCGTATACACGTCTGTGTTCGAGGTCGGGGGATTCGGGATCATCGTCCCATGGCTATACATCGGGCTAGTCTTCTTGATGATGATAGCGACGAGCAATACCGTGAACCTTACCGATGGCCTCGATGGGCTTGCTGCCGGGACGATAACGATAGTGATGATGGCATATGCCGGGATCGCGTTTCGGCAGGATCGCTTAGACATCGCACTGCTCGCAGCAGCTGTGGCAGGGGCTTGCGTCGGCTTCCTGTGGTACAACAGCCATCCTGCAGACATATTCATGGGTGATACCGGCTCCCTAGGGATCGGCGCAGGCATCGCGGCGTTGGCGGTAATCACAAAGACCGAGCTGTTGCTGGTGTTGATCGGTGGGATTTACGTCATTCAAGGACTATCGGTCATCCTCCAGGTGGCGTCGTTCAAACTGACCGGCAAACGAATCTTCAAGATGGCCCCGATACACCATCACTTCGAGATGTTGGGCTGGTCCGAAACCAAGGTCATGGTGCGATTCTGGGTCGTCACGGGAATCCTGGCAGGCGCAGGGTTCGCGCTGTACTTCGTTGGCTCGGTCAAGGGATAGCAATGCAGCCACTGCCGCAGAGCGTAGCCATTCTAGGGGCCGGAACATCAGGGCTCGCGGTCGTCGATCACCTGGTCAGACACCGCACTGAGGGGCATCCTGCCCACATCGCCCTCTACGATTCCGCAGGCCCCGAGAAGCTCGCGCAGGCAGGCGAGGATCTTCGGCGGGTCTCCGTTGCCTTGCATGCGGGAGCGGATGCACTTGTCGCGCCCGTCGACCTATGCATCGCCAGTCCCGGCATTCCGCCAGCATCACCGCTGTTCCGCTCGGCCCTCGAGAAATCGTCGCGGGTCATAAGCGAGATCGAGTTCGCATTCGAGCGTTCCACCGCGACATGGGTCGGGGTCACCGGAACCAACGGGAAGACCACCGTCACGAGTCTCATCGCGCACCTTCTCCAGGCGGGCGGGCTTACCGCCGAAGCGGTCGGGAACATCGGAGTCCCTGCAATCTCCGTGGTCGATCGGGTGGGAAGCGAGACCATCCTCGTCGCCGAGGTCTCCTCATTCCAGCTGGCATCCACTGAGAACTTCCGCCCGAAGGTTGCGGTTCTTCTCAATATCACCGAGGACCACCTCGATTGGCACGGTTCCCTCGAAGCTTATGCACGCGACAAAGCCAAGTTGTTCGCCAATCTTGCAGACGACGACGTCGCGATCATCGACATCGATGATCCGGGTTCGGCTGTCTATGCCGACGCTGTCGAAACTACTGGGGTACGCGTGATCCGGGTTTCGAGACGAGGTGTCCCTGAAGGGGGAGCGGGCCTCACTCCCGATTCGATGCTGGCGATTGCCGGACAAGGCGAGACCCATGCACTGCTTTCGAGCAGTGACCTGGGCATCAAAGGAGCCCACAACGTCAGCAACGCTCTCGCCGCCGCCGCTGCTGCGTCGGTGCTTGGCGTCGACCTAGAGGCAATCCGAAGCGGACTCAGGAGCTTTGCTCCGGTTCCCCACAGGCTACAGTCGGTCCTAACCATAGACGGCGTCGAGTATGTCAACGACTCCAAAGCCACCAACCCGGCTTCTGTGATGGTTGCCGTCCATGCGTTCCCAAACAGCCGTGTCGTGCTCCTGCTGGGCGGGAGGAATAAGGGCTCCGAGTTCGGTGCTCTCGCGTCCACCCTTTCGGCAGTTGGAGCCTCCGTCATCGCCTTCGGTGAAGCTGCCGAGGAGATCGCGCAACAGATGCGCGCCGCAGATGTTCCCTGCACTGTCGTTGCCGGTCTAGCCGATGCTGTTGATGCTGCAGTCCGGATCGCAATCGCCGGCGATGTAGTCTTGCTATCACCGGGCTGCGCCTCCTTCGATGAGTTCGATGGATTCGCACACCGAGGCGAGGTCTTTGTGCAGCTTGTTTGCGGGATAGGGGGTCCTTCGTGAGCGCCCGTGAGGGATTCTGCGGCGGTAGCCGTGCAAGATATCTCCTGCTTGGCTCGACGTTCTACCTCCTTGTGCTGGGAACCCTGATGGTCTACTCAGCGTCGTCGGTTGCGGACTACCTACGCTTCGAAGACAGCTTCTATCACCTGAAGCGGCATATCCTCTTTGTCGGGATTGGTCTGCTCATGATGTACGCCGCGTCCAAGGTTGACTATCGCTTTCTTCGCAAAGCTGCGTGGCCTTTTCTCGGCGTTTGCATCGCAGCACTCGTAGCGGTCTTGGCGATCGGTTCGATGCGCTGGGGCGCAACACGCTGGCTGGACCTCGGGTTCATCACAGTGCAGCCGTCCGAGTACGCCAAATTGGCATGCCTGCTCGTTGCCGCGCTGTCCCTCTCACAGTGGCGTGCGAGGGTGATCACCGCCCGTCAGCTGACCATACGCCTCGGCGGGGCCTTTGCTGCGGTTTCGTCACTCGTGCTCTTCCAGCCCGACATGGGCACCACCGTCATGATCGTCTCCACTCTCTACTTTGTGCTGGTACTCGGGAGGGTCAAAGCTTCCCTCTTGGCTGCGGGCACAGCGCTCGGGATAGGGGCGGCTGGCCTGCTCATGTTCGTTGCTTCCTACCGAGAAGACCGTGTCCTGGCGTTTCTGGATCCCTGGGCCGATCCACTTGGCGACGGATACCAGGCCATCCAGTCGATGCTGGCTTTTGGATCGGGTGGGATAACGGGTATGGGCGTGGGTATGTCGCGTCAGAAGTTTTCGTTCCTGCCCGCGGCCCACACCGACTTCGTGTTCTCGATCGTCGGCGAGGAGCTGGGCTTGCTCGGATCTCTGTCGGTGGTCTTGGCTTTCGGTGTGTTCACCTATGCGGGACTCAAGATCGCCTTCGCATGCAAGGACTCTTTCGGTCGGCTGGTAGCCGGAGGCATGACCGCAACAATCGTGTTGCAGGCTATTGTGAATATGTCGATGGTCATCGGCCTGATGCCAATCACCGGCAAGCCATTGCCTCTGGTCAGCTACGGAGGGACTGCCATCACCTTGACCCTCCTATCTATCGGTGTGATTCTGTCAGTGTCTTCGTTCGGCGCAAAGAGTCAGCGTTTGAGCGCGAAACGTCCACTTATCAAGGAGCCAACACGTGCGAGTCTGGATGAGCGGCGGAGGAACAGCGGGTCACATCTACCCCGCATTGGCACTCGCGCAGCTGCTGTTAGAAAGCGAGCATGACGAGGTCAAGTACTTCGGAACCAGCCGAGGACCCGAGGCGGATTTGGTCACCAGGGCGGGAATCCCTTTCTTAGCTTTACCTGCCAGAGGATTTGTTCGCAACAAACCCTGGACGCTCATCTCGGCCATGTTGGTGTTGACGGCATCTGCCGTCCGGGCACTATCGATGATGTTGCGCCAACGACCCGATGTCGTCGTGGTCTTCGGGGGGTATGTGTGCATCCCCGTGGGCATCGCAGCTATTCTCGCTAGGGTGCCGCTCATCATCCATGAGCAGAATTCAGTTGCCGGACTTGCGAATCGTATTCTTGGGCGATGGGCGCATCTCGTTGCGCTCACGTACCCGGAGTCCGCAGTAGGGTTCGGTGGAGCCAAGAAGGTTGTAGTGACGGGCAATCCGGTCCGCCCAGCGGTCAGGGATGCCGATCCCGTTGCGGGAAGGAGGGCATTCGGCATTCCCCCCGATGCCTTGGTCTTGTTGGTATTCGGCGGATCGCGTGGTGCACGCCGAATCAATCAGACATTGGTAGACGCACACACCAAACTTCTAGAGATCGAGGACCTACACATCGTCCACATCGCCGGCAGGCACGAATACCCATGTGTCCTCGCAGCCATAGCCGGCGCCGGTTCCGTTCCCGAGCGGTATCATCTACTTGAATACATCGATGACATGGGCGGAGCACTTGCGGCCGCTGACTTGGTCGTAGCGCGCGCTGGAGCGACATCGATCGCAGAGATCAGTGTTCTCCAAAAACCTGCGGTCTACGTGCCGTACCCACACGCCACTGATGATCATCAGACCAAGAACGCAGCCTCACTCGCGCAAGCAGGTGCTGCGGTAGTCATTTCGGATGATCGACTTTCGGCACCAGTTTTCATCGAGACGGTGACGGCTTTGCTTCTCGACAGGGCTCAGCGTGATAACATAGCCGCCGCACTTTCTGGATTGGCGATCCATGATGCTGCTGAGCGACTCGCCGAACTGACTCGGCACGTACACTTAGACCGATAGGAAGTCCAATCCATGGACTTGAGAGACGGAGATCGATTGAACTCGACATCAACCCCACTGAGCGCACATTTTATCGGCATCGGAGGCTCAGGAATGAGCGGAATCGCTTGCATCATGCATGAAAGAGGACATCAGGTGACTGGCTCCGATCTAAAGGAGTCACGGTTCACCAGAGTGCTCTCCGAAGCGGGAGTTCCCGTAACAATCGGGCATGACGCAGCTTGCATAGGTGATGCCCGGGTGGTTGTGGTGTCGACAGCGGTAAGTGAACGTAACCCGGAGTTGATCGAGGCCAAAGCACGAGGCATCGAGATCTGGCAACGCGCGAAGATGCTCGCCTGGCTCGCTGGCGACTCGACAACCGTCGCTGTTGCTGGGACACATGGAAAGACCTCGACCAGCGCCATGGTGGCAACCATGCTAGAAGGCGCAGGTGCGAATCCGACGTTCGTTGTCGGTGGCGAGGTTGTGAAGTTCGGCAGGAATGCGATGAATGGTGCGGGACCCCACTATGTCGTCGAGGCAGATGAATCAGACGGATCGTTCATGCACCTCACCCCATCTGTGGCCCTCGTGACCAACGTCGAGGCCGATCATCTCGATCACTACGGATCGCTCGAAGCGGTCGAGAGGACTTTCGTCGATTTTCTGTCGCGCGTCCCGGCTTCGGGTGTCATAATCGCTTGCGCAGATGATTCTCGGTTGCTGGAGCTGGCAAGCGGAGCAGATGCCAAGATCCTTTCTTACGGGTTCGCCCCCAATGCTGCAGTTCGCTGTCACTCACTGACCCCCAAAGGGATGGGCTTTGAGTTCATCATCGACTTCCCGGATGGCAGCCGACAGGAGATATTCCTTCCTGTACCCGGCGAGCACATGGTGCAGAACGCCACCGGGGCACTTGCAGTTGCCTATCACCTCGCCATTGACATAGAAGCTGCGGCCAGAGCTGTTGAAACATACAGAGGGGTCAAACGTCGTTTCGATCGGATTGGTCAGGCTAACGACATCACGATCTACGATGATTACGCCCACCACCCAACCGAGGTCAAAGCGACGCTCAAGGCCGCACGGGATTGCGGATTCAGTCGGATATGCGCTGTCTTCCAGCCCCACCGCTACACTCGAACTGAGGCATTCGCCCAGGAGTTCGGGGATGCTTTTGGCGACGCGGACCACCTGATCCTTATGGATGTTTACAGCGCTGGAGAACCTCCGATCCCAGGAGTATCAGGTAAGACGCTTGTGGATTCTGTGCTGGAAGCCTATCCCAGACATAGAGTCACTTACTTGCCCCACCGGACCGATGTATCGGTCTACCTTGCGAAAAAACTACGCCCTGGCGATGTTCTGATGACTATGGGTGCGGGCGACGTCTCAGGTATCGGCGTAGATGTACTAAGGCTGCTTGAAGAGCAAGGATCTCTCCAGTGTCGATAGCGAGTGCGTTTTCGCAGCTGAGTGCAGCGCTCACCGGCGTGGTGAGGCTCAATGAACCGCTTGCCAGGTATACCACGTACCGGATTGGTGGACCGGCGGATATATTGATCATCGCTGACACACTTGCCGACCTGAGAGCGGCCACCAGGATCCTCGAAGAATTCCAGATTGAGTGGACGGTACTTGGCAAAGGCAGCAACATATTGGCCGCTGACGCCGGATATCGCGGGGCGGTGATCATACTTGGCCGGGATTTTCGAAAGCATTGGGTCCGTGACGGGCAATTGATCGCCGGGGCCGGTGCAATTTTGGCACATGTTGTTCAAGACGCATACGCAGCAGGGCTGTCTGGACTCGAGTTCGCCGTTGGAATCCCAGGAACTGTCGGGGGAGCCCTAGCGATGAATGCAGGCACCGGTGATGACTGGATAGGATCGGTGGTGAGTTCGGTCACGCTACTTCAACCGGGCGGGGAGCTCGTTGGAGTTAGAGGCCACGAGATCGCTTGGGGTTATCGTGCCTCTGCGGTCCCGATCAGAGGCATCACCGTCGAGTGTAGCCTAAGGGTTGCGGAGGGGGACGTGGTCTCAATCCGCCGAAGGATGGATAGCGCACTTGCACGCAGGAAGCGGACGCAACCGATAGGCCTGCCGTGCGCCGGCAGTGTATTTAGGAACCCGGAGGGGGATTCCGCGGGTCGACTCATCGAAAGTGTTGGACTCAAGGGGGCCAGATCAGGGGCGGCGAGCATCTCTGAAGTTCACGCCAATTTCATCGTCAATCATGGAGGAGCAACAGCCAAGGACGTACTGCGCTTGTTGCACGACGCACGGGACACCGTATTGGATCTCCATGGCGTCGAACTCAAGCCGGAGATCAAGTTCCTGGGATCATTCCAATGAAGCGACGCAGAAAACTCATATCCAGTCAGATCCCGCGCAAGGGGGCAGCCTCTAAAGCTCAGCCTAAAGCCAAGGGTGAGTCATCAC
Organism: Actinomycetota bacterium; assembly: GCA_023488435.1. Taxonomy (NCBI): domain Bacteria; kingdom Bacillati; phylum Actinomycetota; species Actinomycetota bacterium. The sequence goes on along the minus strand of JAMDCK010000022.1, from coordinate 31,673 downwards.
GTGTGGGCCGACTCGTTCCCCCCAACCGAGGCAGGGGTAACAGCCGATCGACCTTATCCGCACGCAAGCGGATCGTCAGAGAGCAGAGACAGCATGCTCGCGCCCGACGCCAAATACTGGTCGTATGTGCCGTTGCCGCTGCCTTAGCGATAGTAGCCTTTTCGGTAATAGCGATCGTTCGGTCAGACATATTCAAGATCCAATCGGTCGATGTTGTTGGGAACAACCGACTCACGGATCAAGAGGTGATCGATCTGGCCAAGCTTCCCGAGAATGAGACGCTGCTCAGGGTTGCCGTTACTGACATCGAGCGACGGGTGGAAAGGGATCCATGGGTTGCCTCGGCAGATGTTTCCCGGCGGATTCCGACGACGTTGAGGATAAACATCACTGAAAGAGTGCCTGCAGCTATTCTTGATGTGGGCCAGGAGCTCTACGCCATCGATCGCCTTGGAAACGTACTCGAGCAACAGTTGACAACAGCTGCGCCCGCAGCCTTGGTGATTCGTGACATCCAGGATATCGAGCCTGTAGTGGGCGGTCGTCCGGACAGCGATGCGCTGGAGAATGCGCTACGAGTTTACGGGGCTCTCAATCAGGAGATGCTTGCCATTACCCGCGCTATTTCGGCCCCCACTGTGGAAGAGACCGCAATCATCACCGAGGATGGGGTGGAGATATTCGTTGGTGCTGCCGAGAACATGCTTGAGAAGCAGCAGATTGCATTCGCGATACTTCAGGAGAGAGCGGGGAAGGTCGTATATATAAATGTAAGGTCGATAGAGCGTCCTACCTGGCGAGCCCTTGAATAGGAGCCCAACCCCAGCTCAGACCCGCTTTTTCTCCACATGCCATCAAGAATGTGATTGGCGCCAGCTAACAAAGATTTGACAAGGTGTTGCATGTTGCATAACCTTTATGCAAAGATAGACTGTTATGTCAGTAGTATAACCTTCAAGTTGACGTTTACACTAACCGAAACTCTATCCGAACGAAGTGGTTTGGAGGGGAAATGATTGACACTGGTGCCAATTATCTAGCCGTCATCAAAGTCGCCGGAATCGGCGGTGGCGGCACCAACGCGGTGAACCGCATGGTCGAGGCAGGTGTGAAGGGCGTTGAGTTCATCGCCATCAACACCGACGCTCAGGCTCTGCTGATGTCCGACGCAGACTATAAGGTTCACATCGGTGTCGGGCTCACTAAGGGGCTCGGCGCCGGGGCCGAGCCTGATGTCGGGTATCAGGCCGCAGAAGAGAATCGTGCCGAGATCAAAGAAGCACTTCAGGGTGCAGACATGGTCTTCATTACAGCAGGCCAGGGCGGTGGAACCGGCACCGGAGCTGCCCCCATAATCGCTCAGATCGCCAAAGAAGAGATCGGGGCGCTCACTGTCGGGGTCGTCACTCGGCCCTTCGCCTTTGAGGGTCGCAAGCGCGCACTCCAGGCCGAAGAAGGAATCAAGCGATTGAGTGAGGTCGTTGATACTCTGATTGTCATCCCTAACGACCGGTTGCTCCAGGTCGCCGAGAAGAAGACTTCGATTCTAGATGCATTCAGGGTTGCTGATGACATACTTCGCCAGGGAACCCAGGGGATCACAGACCTCATCACGGTTCCGGGTCTCATCAACCTAGACTTCGCAGATGTTCGCACCATTATGCAGGATGCGGGCAGTGCTCTGATGGGAATCGGCATATCAGCAGGCGACAACAGGGCTCACGATGCCGCGAAGGCCGCCATATCGAGCCCGCTGCTGGAGAGCAGCATCGAGGGTGCGCAAGGTGTTCTGTTGTCCATAGCTGGCGGTAGCGACCTTGGGCTTTTCGAGGTGAACGAGGCAGCCGAGGCCGTCGCACAGGCGGCTCACCCTGACGCCAACATCATCTTCGGCGCCATGATCGATGACTCCATGATGGATCAGATCCGCGTGACCGTTATAGCAACCGGATTCGAAGGGCGCAGAAGGCAGGAGGCGATGCAGTTCTCCTCAGATGAGGTCGTTCCGTCTCTTCCTACTTACGAGCCGATGACCCCAGCCGAGGACGAGCTAGACATCCCAGCCTTCTTGAAGAAGCGCACTTACTGAGTACCACGGCTCCTAAGCGCGGAGCGTGAAAGTTTGAAGCCGGGTTCATCGAGGTAGATCCTCGCTGGACCCGGCTTCGGCGTTCTAAGGTGTTTTCGCGGGCTCAGGAGCAGCGGGAGGCGCAGGAGGAGCCGGGGGAGCGGGAGGTGCCGGGGGTGCGGGGGGAGCGGGAGGTGCAGGAGGTGCAGGTGCGCCGGGAGTGAACCCGGTTGAAGTTCCCTGTACTGCCGGGGTCACACCGTACGCAGAGCGGGCCCACTGACCAAAAACGTGTCCAGCAAAAATATAGGACAGGAAATAAATCCAGAACATCAAGACATATCCTACGATGACCATCCATAGGATACCCATCAGGACGCCGGCGATGACATAGATCAGTAGAGAGAGACCCCAGGCTTTGAAATACCCGGTCCCTGACCGAATGCGACCGATGATCTCGCCAAAGGCAAACATCGATCCAAAGCGTCCGGTCATGGCGAAGTTTACCATCCCTGCTCCATAAATCACTGAAACCAATATCATCCATGTGAAAGACAGGACGCTTAGCAGGCAGATGGTAGCGAAGCTCGCGCCCAATGCTGCAGGATCTCCGACCATCCCGGCTCCGGCTGCTATGACTGCCTGTATCCCCAGAAGTATCACTGCGGGTAGGTTGTAGATGAACATACCTATCATCACCAGCAAGCCTTGAATCCACTTCTGCCCGAAATCGTTCCACGAGGGAAGCTCCTCATTGCCCTCTGCCACGGAGCGGATGTATGCGAGCATGGCCCCCAATTGCGCTGGTATCAGTGGGAGCAGTAGCCCCCACAGGCCCCCCAGCCCTACCTTGACCAACCACTCTCGATCCTCAAAGGGTGCCGACAGGGCTCTTGAAAGATTCATTGCGTCCCCTTCCCAAACCTTCAATCCCGCCATCGCAAACTCAATCCTATACGATTCTATCCCTAACCAGGACTCTCTAATCATGAAAGTCTCCGAGGCTCCGGTATCATGCGTAGAGGCCAGAATGAATTCAAGCGGAAATCGGAGGATTGACAAATGACGCTTCCGATACCTCGGCTCGACAGACGCGAGCAATCCGACGGGGTGGTGATCCATACCGATCAAAGCCTGTACGATCGCTCCCGGATTCAAGTTGCGTTCTCCGAGCGCACAGGGGGAGTCAGTCGATCATCCTGGCGATCACTGAATCTCGCCACTCACGTCGGGGATGATGCGGCACACGTGGCTGCGAATAGAGCCAGGTTTCTTTCGGCGGCTCGCATCGATCCGGAGGTAGTCGATCTCGTAGTCGCCGAGCAAGTTCATGGCGATTCGATAGCGATCATCGATCGGGGAGCGTTGTGCTGCAGGGCGTCCGGGTACGCCGATCCATTCATCGCGGCGGCCAGCGATGCACTGCTGACCCACGAGCGCCATGTCCCCCTGCTAATGCTGTATGCCGATTGCGTTCCAATCATCTTGGTCGCCGAGGGTCCGATCCCCTCGGTCTGCGTGGTCCATGCCGGCTGGAGAGGGATAATGAGCTCGCTTCCAGAGCGGGCAGCAGTTGAGTTGATAAATCGAGCCGGATGCTCCCCTCAAGGTATCTCCGCCTACATCGGCGCACATATCGGGAGTTGCTGTTTTCGAGTCGCCGAAGAGCTTTCGTCGGCCTTCGCTGCCAAGTTCGGGCAATCCGTTGTGGCTGGCCCGAACATCGACCTTCACGCTGCTGTTGAGATCAGCTTGCTCCGCGCGGGGCTTCTTGTCGGGCGCATCGCCAGTCTGCAGATATGCACCGCACACAACACAGATCGCTTCTTTTCGTATCGTTCGGAGGGAACCACTGGTCGCCATGGAGCGCTGGCCTCAATCGAGTGAATCGATTTTTTACACTCTGTTGACACCGGTTCGCCATAACTAATCGGTTCGAGTAATGGCTGATGGTGGTCTCGGAATCGATCAATCTGCTGTTATAATCAGGCGTAGACTCAATCGTATTCGTCATATTAAGGAGTGCGCGAATATGCGCGAAGAATTCAGGAATGAACTGAGAGACCTAAGGGCAGAGGTCGTCGAGATATCCCACGACGTCACGGAGGTTACCAGACTCGCCGTACGTTCCCTCGTCGACGGTGATGTCGATGCAGCCCAGCTTGTAATCGATGGCGACTCTGACTTCGATCGCCGATGCCTCGGGGTCGAGGAGCACGCTATCGAGATCATAGCGACCCAGTTCCCGGTGGCCCGGGATCTCAGGTTGCTGTATTCGCTGACCTACATCTCGCTGCATCTTGAGCGCATGGCGGACCTGTCGGTCAACATCGCTCGTGCCACCAAGCGAACTGCTGGACGTCGTGGGCCCCAGACTCTCTACGACCTGATCCAGGCACAGGGTAATCTCGTTTATCGCGTACTCGAAGCGATGAGCGAGGCCCTGAAAAACAGCGACCTGGAGCTTGCCAGAAAACTGGAAGACCTCGACGAGCCGATTGACCATCTCTACAAGCAGTTCTTCAGAGAGCTTGGCAGATTGGACGAGGACGAGGATATCGAGTGGGCATCTTCGATGGTCTTGGCGGCACGCTATCTTGAGCGCATCGCTGACAATGCAGTCGACATCGGAGAGCGAATCGCATACCTGGTCACTGGTGAGTTCGATGGTTCCTGCACGCCGAACGAGGAGCAATAGAACCTTCTTTGGGCGCGATTGCTGAGCGATACGAGTGGATTTGCAGACAGGTTGCCGAAGCCGCTGACCATGTCGGCCGGGATGCCTGTGACATCACCGTGGTCGCCGTAACCAAGAACGTCGGCGTACCGGAGATTCAGCAAGCTCTGGCAGCCGGCATCCTAGATCTGGGAGAGAACAGGGTCCAGGAATTCTCGGGAAAGCAGGCGATGTTCCCGGAAGCCAGGTGGCATTTCATCGGCACTTTGCAGACGAACAAGGCCAAGCATGTGGTCGGGAAGGCGCACCTGATTCACTCGGTCGATTCACTCAGGCTACTCGAAACCATCGATTCGAGGGCTGCGGATGTCGACGTCAGGCAGCCGGTCCTGTTGCAGGTCAACGTCGCCGGCGAGGCCACGAAGCATGGATTTGCGCCGTGCGACCTCGCAGATGTTTTGCTCGAAGCCGACAAGATGGACAACATCGTGGTGAAGGGCTTGATGACGATGGCCCCGTTCGGCTCCCCCGAGGATCAGCGCTGGGTCTTCCAGGAGTTGCGAGAAGTGCGGGATAACCTGTGCGTCAAGCCCCACAATGGGGTAGAGTTAGATGAACTTTCAATGGGTATGACCAACGACTATCGTGTTGCGGTCGAAGAAGGGTCTACCATTGTTCGTATCGGTCGGGCCATCTTCGGCAGATAGCCGAAGGCTCCCAGGCGGAGGAGTGATCGTGGGTCTTTGGAATAGAATCAAGGCGCGTCTTGGTTTCGGTGATTACGACTACTACGACGATTATGACGACGAAGATGACGACGGAATCCGCGACGAGGACGATGCGGAACCTGAAGAGCAGTGGAGCTCACGGGCCACCGAGCGCTCGAGTTCGGTCCGCCGAATCGAGCGGCAGCCCGAGGCCGACTATTCGCGCGATTGGTCAAGGGAGCCCCAGAGACTGCGTGCTGTCCCATCGGCTTCTGAGGTCAGCAGCATATCTCCGCAGCTCAAGATGCATATAGTGGAGCCCAAGGGCTTCAACGAGGCACAGAGCATCGCAGACAAGTTCAAACAAGGCACTCCGGTCATCATCAACATGACAAGCACGTCTCCGGAGCTAGCTAAGCGATTCATCGACTTCGCCAGCGGGCTGACCTACGGACTCGATGGCGGCTTGCAAAGAGTGTCGGATAAGGTGTTCATGCTGACTCCGACTAACGTCGACGTTTCCGACGGGGATGTCAGGCGCATGAAGGACCGAGGGCTGTTCGGCGGAGTCGACCTATGACGTCCAGCGCTGGATTGGCGCTCGCGCGGGAGACCCGCCTTGCCGTCATCGGCGGTGGCAGGATGGGCGAAGCCATCATTGCTGGACTGGTGTCCAGCGGAGCCCTAGAGTCCTCGAGCATCACCGTTGTCGAGCCTTCGCCTGGTCGCCGCTCGGTTTTGACCGACACATACGGTGTCCTCTGTTTCCCCACTCCACAAGAGATTGAGACCGGGTTCGATGTGGCTTTGCTGGCGGTCAAGCCGCAGGCCCTGCCGTCTGTGTTGCCGAAACTCGCTCCCATTGTCGGCTCAGCGCTGGTAATCTCGATTGCCGCGGGTGTGACCACTACTCGGCTGGAGTCGGTCCTACCGCAAGCGACTGCTGTCGTGCGCGTGATGCCTAACACTCCTGTGATGGCGGGGCAGGGGATGAGCGTGATCTGTCCCGGCGCCGAGGTGTCTGATGAGCAGATCGCGTTAGCACAGGCTCTCTTCGGCTCTGTCGGCGAGACGATCATTCTTGCCGAGCAGCACCTCGATGCCGCAACGGCCATCTCAGGGTGCGGGCCGGCATACATGGCCATCGTCATCGATGCTTTGACGCGGGCCGGCGTGCAGCATGGACTTTCAAGAGAGGCAGCCCAGGCCCTAGTCGTTCAGACGATGCGTGGGACAGCGGATCTGCTGGAAACCACGGGAGCCCACCCTGCCCAACTTGCTGACGATGTCGCTAGCCCCGGCGGCGCTACCGCCGCTGCGATAGCGGCTCTCGAAGAGAGTGGGCTTAGGAGCGCATTCGCCAAGGCAGTGAATGCCGCAGTCACTCGGGCGAAGGAGCTGAACCCGTGATCGACGTGTCCTCAGTTGTGGCCAGGGCCATCGACTTTTACCAGATATTGATCATCGCTTACGTGTTACTCTCATGGTTGCCCGCGTCAGGGGTGATCTGGGAGATCCGCAGAATCTTGGGGACTGTAGTCGAGCCATACATCGGCATCTTTCGAAAGATCGTTCCGTCGCTAGGAATGATAGATATTTCGCCAATCGTGGCAATACTCGTACTGTCATGGTTGATTCGCCCGCTCTTGGTCACGGCCCTAGTGGCAATCGGTCTATAGGTAGGTAGGGAAGAAAGGCTTTTTGCGATGAAACTCACTCCGCTCGACATACACCACAAAGAGTTCAGGAACTCGCTTCGCGGGTACGCCATCGATGAGGTCGACAAGTTCCTCGATGATGTCGCTGATGAGTTTGAGCGCCTGTTCAAAGAGAATATCGACCTGTCTGAACGACTGGAGGCAGCGCGGGAGCAGATCAGGGGCTTCGAGGCCCAGAAGGAGACCCTGCACAACACACTTGTCGCCGCCCAGCGCTCAGCCGAAGATATCGCCGCCCGCGCACAGAACGATGCAAGCTCTATACTCAAGGATGCGGAGGTCAAGGCAAAGGAGATCATCCATGACGCCTTGACGCAGAAGCAGAAAGTCGCCTCCGAGCTGGTGGTAATCAAGAAGGCCGAAGAAGACTTCCGCAGCACTTTTTCGCAGATGCTCCAGTCCCACCTCAAGGCGCTGACTGTTGTGCCACTTGCGGATGATGTCACCGTCCTGCTCGGACGGACCGAGGAGGGGGTGGTGGGAGACGTCAAGGTTGGAGCCGCAGAGGCTCCAGGCCCGAAGGCCGCCGACCCCACACCCGAACCCTCAGCTCCCAGGAAAGAGACGAGCGCGTCCGCTGCACCAGTGGCAGAGAAGCCAGCAGCAGTGGCTCCAGTCTCCACCGAGCCGCCTGCGTCCGGCTTCGTTCAAGCGATAGCCCTTGGTGAGCTGGCATCGACAGACCTTGAGGCAGAGATTCCGGTCTTCGAAGAGCCCAAGGAGTTTGGATCAGGCTCCTTGCAGATGTTCGGAGAGTCGGATGACGATGATGACATCGAGGAGATCGACTAATCCGTACTTTGCGACGGATTGCACTCCTGTGACGATAGATGGGCTACCGATGTAGCCACTTCCACATGACACACTCGATCTTGGGACTAGGGAGATCATGGGCAAGAAGCCAGACTACAAAGACACAATGAACCTGCCACACACCGATTTTCCGATGCGGGCCAATCTTGCGCAGCGCGAAGGGCAGTGGCTCGAGTTCTGGCGCGAGAACGATGTCTACCGCAAAAGGGTATCCGACAACATGCCTTCGGATACCTTCATCCTGCACGATGGCCCGCCTTATGCCAACGGTCACATCCATATGGGGACCGCATTCAACAAGGTCCTCAAAGATATGATCGTGAAGTACAAGTCGATGCGTGGATACTACTCACCCTATGTTCCGGGCTGGGATTGTCACGGCCAGCCGATTGAGCACCAGGTCGAGAAGGATCTGGGGCCTGAGCGGATGAGCACAATCAGTCAGGCTGAGCTTCGGGCTGAGTGTCGAAAGTGGGCGATGAAGTACGTCGGTATCCAGTCGGAGGAGTTCCAACGCCTGGGAGTCCAAGGTGATTTCGACGACCCGTACTTGACGCTGAACAAGGCATACGAGGCGGGCAACGTCCGGGTCTTCCAGCGGATGTATGACCGCGGGATGATCTACAAAGGGGCCAAGCCTATTCACTGGTGTGTTCGCTGTACCACGGCTCTGGCTGAGGCTGAGATCGAGTATTCCGACGTGACGAGCCATTCGATATACGTCAAGTTGCGCTTGCAGGATCCGCCTTCGGCGATCGCTGCACCTGCCGAGAAGGTCTCATTGTTGATTTGGACCACCACGCCGTGGACACTGCCCGCTAATGTGGCGGCCACCCTTGCCCAGGACGCTCTGTACGCTGGAGTCAGGGTCGAAGGCGAGGTCATAATCCTTGCGCTCGACTCGATCGAGCGACTCTCCAACGACCTTGCGCTCGACTTGAGCGATCTAGTCAAGGCGCCCGATGGACAGGTCATCACCGTCAAGGGCAGCGACCTCGAGGGTCTCTCTTATGCCCACCCCATCCATCCTGACCGCAGCGGAGTGGTCATCATCGGTGATCATGTCGATCTTTCGGTCGGGACAGGTGCCGTACACACAGCACCTGGTCACGGCGAAGAGGATTGGCTGATCGGGCAGCGATATGGGCTTGAGACAGTCATGCCCGTCGATGACCACGGTGTTTTCGGCCCAGGTGGCGGACGATTCGAGGGCATGACGATCTACAAGGCCAACCCTGCCATCATCGAGTGGCTGCAGTCCGAAGGGGCGCTGCTGCATCGCGCCAACACGCTGCATAGCTATCCGCACTGCTGGCGCTGCAAGAAGCCGGTCATCTTCCGCGCCACCGAGCAGTGGTTCGTGTCCATGTCTGCCGCCGCCGATGGCATCCGTCCCTTGAGGGATGGTGCACTGGCAGCGATCGACGAGGTGGAGTGGATACCTCGGTGGTCGGTCAATCGCATTCGCTCCATGGTCGCCGACCGTCCGGACTGGTGCATCTCTCGACAGCGGGCATGGGGGGTGCCGATCCCGGTCTTCAAGTGTGCGCAGTGCAACTCGACCGTTGCTACAGATGAGTCCTTCTCGGCGGTTATCGAGCTGTTCGAAACAGAAGGCGCCGATGCCTGGTTCACGAAAAAGCCCTCCGAGTATCTACCCGAGACCGTAAGGTGCGAACGCTGTGAGTCCAGTGAGATCGTCCCAGAGGATGACATCCTGGATGTGTGGTTCGAGTCCGGGGTCTCTCACACCAGCGTGCTCGATGCACGCCCTGAGCTTCGTCGGCCTGCCGAGATGTATCTCGAGGGTACCGATCAGCATCGGGGTTGGTTCCAGTCGGGCTTGCTGACCAGTGTGGGGGCCGATGGTGTCCCGCCGTACAAGGCGGTGCTCACTCACGGCTTCATCGTCGACGGCGAGGGTCGCAAGATGAGTAAATCGCTCGGGAACGTGATCTCGCCGCTCGATGTCATCGAGAAGTCTGGTGCTGACATCATCCGCTTGTGGGCTGCTTCGGCGGATTACAGCCAAGACGTGTCGATCTCCGATGACATCCTCGCGCGCACATCGGACGCATATCGAAGGATCAGAAACACCTTCAGGTTCATGCTGTCGAATCTTGAGGACTTCGACCCCAGCGAATCCGTTGCCTGGGATTCGATGCCAGAGATCGACAGGTACGCGCTGGTGCGTCATTCGGATGTCGTGAGCAAGGTAACCCGTGCTTACGACGACTGGAAGTTCCACCAGGTCTATCACACAGTATTCAACTACTGTGTCACCGACCTAAGCTCGTTCTATCTCGACGTGGTCAAAGACCGACTCTACTCAGACGCTGCAGACTCACTCTCTCGCAGGAGCGTGCAAACGGTTCTTTACACGATGCTTCGCGACCTTGTCAGAATGGTGGCTCCGGTCCTGACCTTCACCGCCGAGGAGGTCTGGCAGTTCATGCCGGTCGCGCTCCGGGGTGATGTCGTCAGCGTGCAACTTGCTGGGTGGCCGCTCGACTCAATCGAGACGGACCACTCGACAGAGGCGACAAGTTTGCGCAATGCCTACTCGGCTGTTTTCGAGATCCGCGATATCGTCACCAAATCGCTTGAGGAGGCACGCGAGCTCAAGGTCATCGGGAAGAGCCAGGAAGCGGCGATAGATGTTACCGCTACGCCCGTCGTTCTCGAGGTGCTGAAAGCCCGCGGCGAGAGTGCACTCGCTGAGATGTTCATAGTTTCTGCGGTTCGCCTGCACCCGGGCGAGACGGCCAGCGTCACCGTCAGTGCTGCTGATGGTACCAAGTGTCCGCGCTGCTGGAATGTTCGTCAGCCGGCAGGCGACGAGCGAGATGCGATGCTTTGCGCCAGATGCTCCGACGTTCTTACGGCGATCGACGCCGCTGAGTAAGGTAATCCGTGGACGTCGTGACATTCGACATCGCTGGTGGGCTGATATCCAGGTGATATACTTGCATCAGGAGATTTCGATGCGACTCAGCCGGGAGCACACATTCACACGAACAGGATCCACCCTATGGACCACAGACTGAAGACTGCGCTCAAAGAGCGTCTGGAAATCGAGCGGGTTCGCCTCGATGCCGAAGTAGAGCGCATAAACCGCGAAGGTTACGAGACCCTGTCGGAGGCGAGCGGGGAGAACAACTACCGAGACCACATGGCCGACCAAGGCTCTGCCGCCTTCGCCCGCGAGCTGGACATGTCGTTGGACGACAACCAGAGAGCCGCACTCCTCGAAGTCCAGGGCGCCCTAGAACGAATCGCGAAGGGCACTTACGGCAAATGCGAACTCTGCGGAAACGACATTCCCACCGAGCGCCTTGAAGCGATCCCGACCGCGTCATTGTGCCTACAGTGCAAATCAGACGAAGAATCTCGCTGATTACGACGCCAAGGCCTGGCGTCGTGTTCATCATCATCGCCTGCGCTGTGCTTGCACTAGACCAGGTCTCAAAATGGATTATTCGCGCCTATCTACAGGCGTCCGACTCGATTCCCCTGATCGAAGGAGTGCTTCATCTCACCCATGTCAGGAACCCTGGGGCAGCTTTTGGACTGATGCCCGGGGCTAGGCCTTTGTTCATAGCCACCTTTTTGATCGTCATCGTTGGAGCCATCGTGTACTGGATCAAGGTCAGGCCGAACACCAGGTGGGTAGTTATCTCGATGGCCCTTTTCACCAGCGGCGCTTTGGGGAACTTCATCGATCGGCTGTGGCTAGGCAAGGTGACCGATTTCATCGATTTCACTGTGATCGATTGGCCAATTTTCAACTTTGCTGATGTCGGGATCGTCACAGGCATCGCCATGCTACTCTTCTGGATTCTGACTGAACCTGCCGAGATGCCCATTCCCAAACCCAGCTCCCTTGAAGGCCATGGAGGTTCGGATGAGCCCGGATAAGGGAAGCGCCTACACACATGTGGTTCGCATCCATGAAAGCGGACAGCGGATCGATTCCCTTCTCGGCGATATGGAGTTCATATACTCGCGCTCGGCGGCGGTTCGCTTGCTTGAGGACGGGAGCGTCACCGTCGATGGCAAGGTGGTTTCTAAGCGCTATCTTGTTAGGGAGGGAGAGACCATTGACGTCTTCGTTCCTCCGAGGGATCCGTGTCATCTCGAGCCCGAGGATATACCGCTCGACATTCGTTACGAGGACGACGATATCATCATCCTTTCCAAACAAGCCGACCTTGTGGTTCATCCTGCGCATGGCAACTGGACCGGAACTCTGGTTCATGCGCTCATGGCCCATTGCGACGAACTTGGAACACTTCAGGGCCCCGACCGACCGGGGATCGTACATCGCCTGGACAAGGACACGACGGGGCTGATGGTAGTAGCCAAGAACGACACGGCTCAAGCCATAGTTGCGGAGAGCATCAAGGTCAGAGCCATGGACAGAAGGTACATCGCACTTGTTCACGGGTTCATCGCACCCGATAGCGGCCTTATCGATGCGCCACTGGCCAGGGACCCGAAGGACAGGCTGCGTATGGGGGTCTCGGGCTCAACGTCGGCAAAACAGGCGATCACAACCTTCAAAGTGCTGGAGAGGTTTTCGGCCGGACACTACGACGACGGTTACACCCTGCTGGAGTGCAAGCTCTACACGGGAAGAACCCACCAGATCCGTGTTCACATGAGTCACATCAATCACCCCGTGGTCGGGGACCAGCTTTACGGTTCGCGCAAGGAAAAGGCCGACAGAGGACTTCGTCGCCAGTTCCTGCATTCTTGGCGTATCGAGCTTCAGCATCCTCGAACAACCGAAACCATACGCATGGAAGACACCCTACCCCAAGACCTGATCCATGTACTCGAGGGAATCGCCGAAGAATCCATGGGGAGAACGGAATCGGGTGGTATGATTATTCCGAGGATTAATCGCGACGAGGCCGGTTCACCCGGCGCATGAGATTCGAACTTGGCATGTGGGGCAGGGGCACTCTGTGCAAAGGAGAGGAATCCAGTGAAGGCTAAGATCCTTGTTGTCGAGGATGACGCTCAGAATCTGTATTTGACCAGATTCCTTCTTGAGCAGGACGGTTATGAGGTGATTACCGCAGTTGATGGGCTCCAAGCTATCGAAGCGGCAGCCCAACAACCTGACTTGATTCTCATGGACATGCTGATGCCGAGAATGGATGGGTGGACTGCCACCAAGAGGATCCGGGAGCAGTATGGGGACGACCTGCCAATCGTTGCTCTTACTGCATATTCGATGAAGGGTGACCGTGAGTCGATCATTGAAGTCGGATGCAACGGCTATATCCCCAAGCCCATCGATGTTGAAGATTTTTGTAATCAAGTCGAAGCCTTCTTATAGAATCCCTGGCCGAGGATAAGCATGAAGATCCTAGTTGTCGATGACGATTCCCCCAGCCGGATACTGATTGCCACTATCTTGGAATCAGCCGGCTATCAGACGGTCTCGGCCAAGGACGGCATTGAGGCGCTCGCCATAGCCCGTTCAGACTCCGTCGATGTTGTCATCACCGACATCTTGATGCCCAGGATGGATGGATTTCGCTTGACTCAGGAGTGGAAGCGCGATCCTGCGCTCTCGATGATTCCGGTTATTTTCACAACGGCATCGTACTTGGATCCTGCCGATGAACGATTGGCCGTCCAAATGGGAGCGGATGCATTCATCGCAAAGCCCCTGGATCCAGAGAATCTGCTGAAGTTGGTCGAAGCAGTGATTTCTGAGGCTCAGGCTGGCCGGATTAGCGAGCCACTCCAGAGAGAAGATTCCGAGACGCTGAAAGCTTACACTGAACGCATCGTTCAGAAACTCGAACACAAGCAGATAGAGCTTGAACGATCCAATGCCGTCCTTGAAACCGCTATGCTCGAGCTTAGCGAGCAGATCGACGCCAAACAGCACCTGATTGACCGCTTGCATTCAGAGGTCCGCTTGAGCGAGGACAGGGCCATCGAGCTTCAGCGGGTCTTGGATCTCAAAGACACCATCTTAGATAACGCCGAGATCTTCATCTGTGCAACAGATGCACAGGGTCGCATAATCTTGTTCAGCCCAGGGGCGGAGCGACTTTCGGATTATCTGTCGAAGGAACTCATCGGCAAGGATTTTATCGATATCTTCGTTCCCGATGAGAGACAAGTGAACTCCAGAACCTTCGAGATGGCATTGTTTGTCTCTGGAAAGCCCGCACGCGTCAACAGCAGATGGCGCATGCGTTCGGGCGAGATTAGGGTGCTGGAAACCTCAGTTGCTCCCATGCTCGACGAGGAAGGCGCGGTCAAGGGAATCATCCGCTTCGGAGTCGACATCACCGACAAGAACCAGATGTTGGCAGCCGAGAGGATCATGGGGGTCATCGATCTTTCGATACTGTCCAACCTTCCGGCTCCCGAGATGCTCCGAATAGCCTGCATTCAGGCAGTGTCGGAGCTGGACTTGGCTAGTACCTATGTCTTTGCAATCGAAGACGGCTCCGCCAACATCGTTGCAGCCGCTGGAAATAAGGGGGCTCGTGATTTCGAGAGAGAGATGGCAGCGCATCTCGCACATCAGTCAGATATGTCTTCGGCGACCTGGGTCACCTTTTCACCTGACGGCATCGTTGAGATCGACCCGGACGGTGACGCATCGTTGTCTCCTGAAGCCAGGGTTGTGATGATCGCCCCTATAGTGATCGACCAGCACCTGAAGGGCGCCCTAGTGACATGCGCGATCCGGGGCGGAAGCTTCAGCCCTGTCGTTACCCAGGGTATCCAGATGGTCGCAGAGCGACTAGGGGTTGCACTGGCTTATACCGAGATTCGGGAGATGCTGCTGCTCCAGGGCTCGGCCTTGAATGCAACGGCCAGCGGTATCGTCATCACGGATTCTCAAGGGACTGTAACCTGGGCCAACGCTGCTTTCGAAGAGATGTCAGGATTTGACATCGCAGATGCAGTAGGGGTCAACATATTCGCTGGCGGGAGAGGGTACTCTGAACCGGCGTTTCGAGACCCATGGGAGTTGGTGCGAAAAGGTCGGAAATGGCAAGGAGAGGTGTTAAATCGCACCCGCGAAGGAAGAGAGTATCCAGAGAGTGTGACTATCTCGCCAGTGCTTGACGAGTCGGGCACCGCATCACATGTAGTCATAGTAAAGGGCGATATCAGCGAGGCCCGGCGCTTTGAGCGTCTCAAGAGCGACTTTACGGCAATGATCTCACATGAATTGCGCACCCCACTCACAAAGATATCTGGCTATGTCGATCTGCTGGATCGCTGGGATGAACTTGATGCAAGCTCTCGGGCAAAGTCGATCGCTGCCCTGAAGCAGAATTCGTCCGAGATGCAGGCACTTGTGGACAAGCTGCTTTCGGCAGTACATCGCCGCGTAGACCAAGAGAAGATCCGAGTTCGGAACATCGATCTTGTCCGATTGGTCCGCGAGGTTTCGACGCGTCACTTTGAGGACTCGACACATAGCCTGAAGTTGTCACTTCCTGTATTTCCATCGCGCATCGACATCGATCCGGATCAGATCGAGACCGTACTGTTGAATCTTCTCGAAAACGCCGTGAAGTACTCTCCCGCCGGCAGCGAGGTCGAGGTCTCGCTGAGTCAAGACGGCGAATGGGCTGTCATCGCGGTCTCTGATGAAGGGCTGGGTATACCATCCAACGATTTCGAATCGATGTTCGATTCCTTCGTGCAAGGGGATATGTCATCCACTCGCGAAGTCGGAGGCTTGGGTCTAGGTCTCTTCATAGCCCGAGAGCTAACCGCGGCGCACGGCGGGAGAATCAAGGCCATTCGCAATCCAGGCAAGGGGTCGACCTTCGAGATCTACCTGCCTATTGTTCGCAAAGACACTTAGGCTTCGATACGCTCACCTCTTTGAAAGAGTCTGTCGAACGTCGAGCTCGAGCGAGTAGCTGAAGGCCCCTGGTCCTCCGAAGAAACTGACATTCATCGGCGTGGGCGGCCTCCCCGTCAACCAGGCAGACAGGGGGACAGTGAGTCCGTCGGCTAAGAGTATCGGAGTGCGCCTTGCGCCCATGAAAGGTCCAGCGGCTAGTGCGTCTGGAAATGCTCGACCGGTGCTAAAGCCTAAAGCGTCTTGCCGAAAGGCCGGCTGTGCGCCGGCAAGTCCATGCGCAGCGATTATGCGCGAGGTGTGGTATCTATCGGTCCCCGCAAGGCGGAAAGATCCGGTGAGTCGGAGTTCCACATCTCGGGAGATGGCTCCAGTGCCGCCCAGGACGAGGGTGCGCGTGGGGCTTAGGGTCGAAAGGATAGATGCCGTAGCAGCAGGCAGGCTCGCGCGTCGGGTCAAGAGTATAGGGGAGCGTGTGGCTGCCGCTAGGGCGGAGCCAGATAGTGCGTCTGGGTGGGTCTCTCCGGAGGCGAGGATGACCTGTAATTGTGGTTGACCTGAGTTATACGCAGCCACTCGCGCAGCCACCCGCGCGGCGGTTTCATAACGATCGACGCCGTGCAAACGGGTCACCGTTCTGGTTCCGGGTAGACTGCGCACCGCATCTGCGACGGCGGGGGAGACCGCTCCCGATCCCCCCAGGATATAGACAGCGGAGGGATTGAGGCGCAGGATCTCGTCTCTGACTTCGAGAGAAAGTCGGTTGGAACGAGTGAGCAGAAGCGGACCATCCGCTACTGCAGCGAGGACGCCTCCCGACAGCCCATCAGGCCAGTTCTCACCTGAAGCGATGACTATCGCCGAAGCGGTCGTCGGGTGAGACGCACGGCTAATAGCGAGTGCAGTCCTGAACCGATCTCTGCCTTCATATCGCGCTGCGCTGACTGCGGGCGATCCTGAAGTCACTGTCACGGTCGCGGTGGTCGGAGCCGCCGCTCCCCAGCGGTCCGAAGCGTACGAGCGAACCCAGACAGTGTGGGTGCCGTCTGAGGGAAGGACGAGACGGCCCTCTCGGCTAGTGGTCTGGTAGGTCGAGCCACCCTCGTAGCCGAAGCGATAGAATACCCCGCGGCCTTCGGCGGCACTCCATGTGAGGCGGACCTGCCTACCAGAGACAGGGGCTACCGCCATCGTAACGGGGTCTTGGACGTCGATTGTCTCGCGCATCGCGGTGTATATCCGGTATGCATCGAATCTTCCATACCCTGTCTCTGGATCTTGGCCAGGGTTCGGCCCGTACGTTGCGACTGCGTTGGACGTGATCAGAGAGTACATCTGTGTTGCCGAGAGCCCCGGGACCAAAGACCATAAGTAGGCCACTGCTCCGGAAACCAGCGGAGTTGCAAATGAGGTTCCTAGTGCAGTCCGGTTCCCTCCGCTTGGCAGGCTCACCCAGACGGCTTCTCCCGGCGCCACGACGTCTACCTCTGGCCCAAAGCTGGAAAATCCGGAGCGAGTGCCGATCATCGGATTGATGGATCCAACTGCAAGGACCCCGTTGGCTGCGGCGGGATAAAAGACGGCATGGCTGTCTGGAGCCGTGTAGTTGCCGCTAGCAGCGATTACCAGCGTTCCCCGGGCGGTACAGTAGTCGATAGCGTGCTGCCACATCTCTCGAATCTCAAGGTCCGGAGGTGCGGTCGCCATGCGACTATCCTGAATCGTGGCTGGGTGTCCGAAGGAGGCGTTGATGATTCGGGCACCCCGATCACTGGCTGCCATCATCGCCGCCATCAGGTCGGATGCCTTGCCCTGGTCTTGTGCGTTGAGGGCTTTGTACACAAGGATCCTACTATCCAAGTCATGCAGGACTCCTGCAACATTGAATCCATTGTTCGTGTTTGCGGAGATCACGCTGGCCACAGCTGTGCCATGAGAGTTCCGTGAATCATCCGTCGTATCCGAGGTTCCGGTAATGTAGTTGTGTACGGCAACGTAGCGGCCAGCATCTTCGAGCAAGCAGGGTGAGACTCCGGTATCCACGACTGCCATGGTCGCTCCCTCGCGGAATCGGTTGAGGGAGAATGGTAGCTCCGGATTTCGCGTGGCGCTCCAGACTCGTTCCATTCCGATCGCGTGTTGGAAGAGATTCGTAGGACCGAGGTAGTGTCGTTGAGCGAGATAGCGAGGGTCGTTCGGCATGGAGGATAGCGTCTGTACGTATCGGTCCCGTGCCACTTCGAGAACTGCTGGGTTGTCGCGAACGGCCTCCATTACCTCTTTGGGCCTGGCGTCAGGTGGTAGCTCGACAGTGGCCAGCCGGGTGTTGAGGACCTCAACTGATGCGGAGGGAATGCCGTCTTCGGCGAGTGCCTGGAAGTCCTGTAGGGACATGTGGTCATCGGCGTAGATTACGATGATGCCGGGTGGCTCCTGCACCGCAGAAGCGGACAGACCAATCGAGGGAGCAGCGTTGATCGCCCCGAAGCACAGCGCAAGGCATAGTCCCGCAGCGATTGTTCTGCGAAGGTAATGGGTGGATTGCACGGACACGGCCTTCCTGACGCAGATTCTTGGTGGTCGGCTTTAGATGATATCCCGCGGCGTCGCAAATGCCTATTGGCAATCAAGTGCTTCGCTGTTATGGTTATCGAAAGACCTTTAAGTTCGGTCCCGTGAGGCCGGCAAGGGAAGAATAGCGGTGGATCGACCCGATGGGTTGACCTTGGACTATGAGCCTTCTTGCCGGTCGAGCAAGGAGGCGTTTTTATGAAGTATGTGACCAAGGCAGTGGTCCTCGACTCCGAATCAATCGACCGTTCCCTTACGCGCATTGCACACGAGATCCTCGAATCGACCAAGGGTGCAAGCACCATCGGTGTGGTGGGGATACTGACGCGCGGGGCGAGGCTGGCGTCCAGGTTGACGGAGCGCATCGAGCAGATCGAGGGAGTCAAGGTGCCCACAGGTTCCCTGGACATCTCCTTCTACCGCGACGATGTGGGCGTGCGCCTCAACCCCGAGGTCCACCGCACAGAGATTCCATTCCAGGTCCAGGATCGTGACATCATCCTCGTCGACGATGTGCTGTTCACCGGCAGGACGATCCGGGCTGCCATGGACGCAATCATGGACTACGGACGCCCGAAAACCATCAGGCTCGCCGTGTTGGTGGACCGTGGTCACAGGGAGCTGCCCATTCGGGCGGATTTCGTCGGCAAGAACGTCCCATCCAGTAGCCTCGAGCAGGTGAAGGTGTTCCTCGAAGAGGTCGATGGACGTGATGCCGTGGAGATTCTCGGACTCGCCGAAGGAGGGCAGTGAGTTGCTAAGCTGCAAGCACATCACGACGGTCCAGGATATGACTGCCGAGGATATCGCAAAGATCCTCGATACAGCCGAGTCATTCATCGAGGTGTCCGAGCGCACGATCAAGAAGTTACCTACGCTTCGGGGTCGCACGATTATCAATCTGTTCCTCGAGCCTTCTACTCGAACGCGAACCAGTTTCGAGATCGCAGCGAAACGCTTGAGCGCGGATGCGATCAACATGACAGGCTCTGCGAGTGCGACCGTCAAAGGTGAGTCGCTACGCGACACAGCCAAGACCCTCTCGGCGATGGCGTGTGACCTTGTGGTCGTGAGGCACGCGTACGCAGGGGCAGCCCAGATACTTGCGGAGTGCATGGATTCGCACGTGGTCAACGGCGGAGACGGCAAGCATCAGCATCCGACCCAGGCGCTGCTCGACCTGTTCACGATGCGCACCCATCTTGGGCGGCTTGCGGGGCTGAAGGTCGGAATCATCGGGGATATCGCACACTCGCGGGTCGCAGGCTCACTCATACCCGCGCTCAGGCTGATGGGAGCGTCAGTGGTGGTCGTTGCGCCGCCGACGCTGATGCCATCCCGCCCCGATGTGCTCGGCGCAGAGGTCTCGTACTCCCTGGATGAAGTCCTGCCCGACCTTGATGTGGCGTACATGTTGCGAATCCAAAGCGAGCGCAGCGATCGGATGCCATTCCCGAGCTTGCGTGAGTACGCCAGATTCTACGGGCTGAACTCCGCACGGCTTGCGTCGATGAAACCTGAGGCCATTGTGATGCATCCCGGGCCAATCAACCGAGGTGTCGAGATATCCTCGGCGGTGGCGGATTCACCGCGAGCTGTGATCCTCGATCAGGTCACTGCCGGTGTGGCGGTCCGAATGGCGGTCATGTATCTGCTGCTTGGAGGTGTAGATGTTGAATCTGCTTCTTAAAGGTGGACGTGTGGTAGACCCTCAGGTCGAGCTCGATCAGGTCGCCGACGTGCTCATCAAGGATGGCCTCATCGCCGAAGTCGGCGTGGATCTCGACACCGCAGGGTGCGAGGTGCTCGACTGCACGGGCCGCGTGGTGGTGCCCGGACTGGTTGACCTACACGTGCATCTGCGTGAGCCCGGCCGAGAAGACCTCGAGACGATCCGCACCGGTGCCCGCGCGGCCGCCCGCGGCGGGTTCTCGGCGGTCTGCGCGATGCCCAACACCGTCTCGCCGATCGATTCCGGGGCCAAGGTCCGCTTCATCGTGGAGCGCGCAGCCGCTGATGCGATCGTGCGGGTCCATCCGATCGGGGCGTGCACTACCGGCCAGAAGGGGGAGTCGCTCGCCGAGATCGGCGACATGCTTGCGGAAGGCGCTGTGGCTTTCAGCGATGACGGCCGAGGAGTGCAGAGCGCGGGGATGACTCGCCGGGTCATGGATTACGCGAAGGCTTTCGAGACGACTATCATCTCGCACTGCGAAGACGAGTCCCTGGCTGCCTCCGGCGTCGTCAACGAGGGTGCGGTCTCCACCTCGATGGGACTCGCAGGTCAGCCCGCGATCGCCGAGGAGGTCATCGTCGCTCGCGACATCATGCTCGCCGAGCTCACCGGCTGCCGGCTACATCTTGCGCATCTTTCCTCGGCAGGTAGCGCTGAGCTGGTCAGGCAGGCCAAGGCTCGCGGTATCCGTGTGAGCGCCGAGGTCACACCGCACCACCTGTTCCTCGACGAGAACGCATTTGCGGGTCGCTACGATACCTACCTGAAGATGAATCCGCCGCTACGCACTGCCAACGACCGAGAAGCGCTGGTGGCCGCGTTGCTGGATGGGACGATCGATTGCGTGGCCACCGACCATGCGCCGCACGGCCTGCACGAGAAGGAGCGCGAGTTTGAGCTCGCACCTTTCGGGATCACAGGTCTTGAGACCGCGGTGCCTCTTGTGGTGACCAACCTCGTGGCCACGGAGAAGATGTCGTGGAGTCAGTTTGCACGCGCACTTGCCATCGCACCTCGGGCAGCGCTGGGCCTCGTGGAAGTCAAGATGGCCTCCGGCTCGGATGCGGACATCACCATCATCGATCCTGAGGCTGAAGTCAAGGTCGAGGCTGATAGGTTCGAGAGCAAGTCAGTCAACTCACCGTTCGTCGGCCTGACCCTGAAGGGGCGGGCCACCGAAGTCATCGTCGGCGGAAGATTCGCATTGCGGTCTGGAGAGGTGGTCAGCTTATGAGTCGAGAGCAAGCTGTTTTGGCGCTGGAGGATGGCACGGTCTTCCGCGGCATCTCGTGTGGTGCACCGGGCGAGGCTTTCGGCGAGCTTGTGTTCAACACCTCGCTCACTGGCTACCAGGAGGTTCTGACAGACCCCAGCTACGCTGGTCAGATCGTCACGATGACCTCCCCGCATATAGGCAACTACGGGGTCAACGCGGAGGACATGGAGTCGCGCGGTGTCTTCGCGAGCGGCTTTGTGGTCCGCTCGATGTGCGACATCCCGAGCAACTGGCGCGCCCAGGAAAGCCTACCCGACTTCCTGATCCGTCATGGGGTCGTTGCCCTGGAGGGCATCGACACCCGCAGTCTCACCAAGCGGATCCGCGAGGCCGGAGCGATGCGCTCGGTGATTTCGACGCTGGATAGCGATCCGGCGTCTCTGGTGGCAAAGGCCCAAGGGTCGCCGGGGCTTGTCGGCAGGGATCTTGTCGCCGAGGTGACGGCAGGGAAGGCCTTTGCGTGGGAAACCCATCCGGATAACATCGACCGTGAGGTTCAGCTAGAGGGTTCGCCTGTCGGGCAAAGGCGGCGAGTCGTGGCCTTCGACTCGGGCATCAAATACAACATCCTGCGTAGGCTTGAGGCCGTGGGATGCGAGGTCACGGTTGTCCCACCGGACACGTCGGCTTCCGACGTGATGGCGCTGGGCCCCGAAGGCCTGTTCTTCGCCAATGGCCCCGGTGACCCGGCCGCGGTCGACTATCTGTACTCAACATTGCGCGAGCTGCTCGGTGAGGTGCCGATCTTCGGGATCTGTCTCGGGCACCAGATGCTCTCGTTGGCGCTGGGAGCCAAGACCTACAAGCTCAAGTACGGGCATCGAGGGGGGAATCAACCTGTCATGGAGCTTCTGACAGGCAAGGTTGAGATCACAAGCCAGAACCACGGCTTTTGCGTCGACTTTTCTTCGATCGGACCTCTGCTCGCCGAAGACAGCGGCTGTCTGGATCACGATCCCGGGGACCTCGGTGCCTGGGTGGCCTCCGGGGTGGCACCGGTCGTTGCGTCCAAAGAGTTCGGCCGCGTGCAACTTACCCACGTCAATCTCAACGACATGACTGTGGAGGGGATCCGTCTTCTGGACTACCCGGCGTTCTCGGTGCAATACCACCCCGAATCCGCGCCCGGTCCGCATGACTCCCGCTACCTGTTCGATTCGTTCATGCAGATGATGGAAGGAGCCTGATGCCCCGCCGGACAGACATCAACAAGATCCTCGTGATCGGAGCCGGGCCGATCGTTATCGGTCAGGCGTGTGAGTTCGACTACTCTGGCTCCCAGGCATGCAAGGTGCTCAAGGAGGAAGGTTTCGAGGTCGTCCTCGTGAACAGCAATCCGGCGACGATTATGACCGACCCCGGACTGGCCGACCGGACCTACGTTGAGCCGGTTACCCCCGAGTTCGTGGAGAAGGTCATAGCACGTGAACGCCCCGATGCCCTGTTGCCGACCCTCGGTGGACAGACGGGCCTGAACTGCGCTGTCGCGCTTGCTGAATCCGGCGTGCTCGAGAAGTACGGAGTCGAGCTCATCGGCGCGAAGCTCGACGCCATCAAGAAGGGCGAGGACCGGAAGCTCTTCGCCGAGGCCATGCGTCGGATCGGCTTGAAGGTGCCTCGCAGTGGTTACGCCTACTCGATCGCCGATGCCGAGAGAATCGTGACCGACATCGGTCTGCCAGTTGTCATCCGTCCATCGTTCACAATGGGAGGTGCTGGCGGGGGGATCGCATACAACATCGACGAGCTACGCGAGATCGTTGCCGGGGGCGTCGCGCTGTCGCCTGCGAGCGAGGTGCTCGTCGAGGAGAGCGTGTTGGGGTGGAAAGAGTTCGAGATGGAAGTCATGAGGGATCGCAACGATAACGTGGTCATTGTCTGCTGCATCGAGAACTTCGACGCGATGGGCGTGCACACCGGCGACTCCATCACCGTCGCTCCAGCTCAGACGCTTACCGATCGCGAATATCAGACGATGCGCGATGCCTCGATAGCGATCATGCGTGAGATCGGCGTTGAGACCGGAGGCAGCAACGTACAGTTCGCAGTGAACCCTGCAGACGGCGAGTTAGTGGTCATCGAGATGAATCCAAGGGTTTCGCGCTCCAGCGCGTTGGCCTCGAAGGCCACAGGTTTTCCGATTGCCAAGTTCGCAGCGAAACTTGCGGTTGGATACTCGCTCGACGAGATATCCAACGACATCACCAAGGAGACGCCAGCATCCTTCGAGCCAAGTATCGACTACACGGTGGTGAAGGTCCCACGGTGGGCCTTCGAGAAGTTCGAAGGTTCCGACGTCAGACTTACCTCGAAGATGAAGTCGGTTGGCGAGGCTATGGCTATAGGGCGTACCTTCGAAGAAGCCCTCGGAAAGGCTATGCGCTCTCTGGAGAACGGCCGGTACGGCATGGGTGCTGATGGGAAGGACTCTTTCGATGAGCACAAGTTCGACTACATGCTCGCTACGCCGACCGAGGACCGCATCTACTACGTCGCAGAGGCACTCCGAAGAGGCCGCACGATCGAGGATGTCCATCATCTGACCAAGATCGACCCTTGGTTCTTGCGCAGGATCGAGGCTATGGTAGAGGTTGAGCGTGAGGTCGCCTCGGCAGGTGGAGTGAGTGTGATCGATGAGCCGCTGATGCGCAACTGCATCGAGAACTTCGACGCGATGGGCGTGCACACCGGCGACTCCATCACCGTCGCTCCAGCTCAGAC
The DNA here is from genome assembly GCA_023488435.1 of Actinomycetota bacterium. Classification (NCBI taxonomy): domain Bacteria; kingdom Bacillati; phylum Actinomycetota; species Actinomycetota bacterium. The sequence continues at coordinate 7,529 of JAMDCK010000022.1, read as the reverse complement.
GCTTACCGATCGCGAATATCAGACGATGCGCGATGCCTCGATAGCGATCATGCGTGAGATCGGCGTTGAGACCGGAGGCAGCAACGTACAGTTCGCAGTGAACCCTGCAGACGGCGAGTTAGTGGTCATCGAGATGAATCCAAGGGTTTCGCGCTCCAGCGCGTTGGCCTCGAAGGCCACAGGTTTTCCGATTGCCAAGTTCGCAGCGAAACTTGCGGTTGGATACTCGCTCGACGAGATATCCAACGACATCACCAAGGAGACGCCAGCATCCTTCGAGCCAAGTATCGACTACACGGTGGTGAAGGTCCCACGGTGGGCCTTCGAGAAGTTCGAAGGTTCCGACGTCAGACTTACCTCGAAGATGAAGTCGGTTGGCGAGGCTATGGCTATAGGGCGTACCTTCGAAGAAGCCCTCGGAAAGGCTATGCGCTCTCTGGAGAACGGCCGGTACGGCATGGGTGCTGATGGGAAGGACTCTTTCGATGAGCACAAGTTCGACTACATGCTCGCTACGCCGACCGAGGACCGCATCTACTACGTCGCAGAGGCACTCCGAAGAGGCCGCACGATCGAGGATGTCCATCATCTGACCAAGATCGACCCTTGGTTCTTGCGCAGGATCGAGGCTATGGTAGAGGTTGAGCGTGAGGTCGCCTCGGCAGGTGGAGTGAGTGTGATCGATGAGCCGCTGATGCGCAAAGCCAAGCAGCACGGCCTCGGTGATGCCCAGATTGGTTGGCTTACGGGCCAACCTGAGGCTGAGGTCAGGACTCGCAGGCTCGACCTTGGGGTCAAGGCGACATTCAAGGCGGTCGACACCTGCGCAGCCGAGTTCGCCGCATACACCCCGTACTTCTACAAGACGTACGAGTCCGAGGACGAGACCCCGAAGACTTCGGATCGCCCGAAGATAATGATTTTGGGCGCAGGTCCCAACCGCATCGGCCAGGGGATCGAGTTCGACTACTGCTGCGTCCACGCTGCCTACGCCTTTTCGGCGGAGGGCTACGAGACCATCATGGTCAACTGCAACCCCGAGACGGTCTCCACCGATTACGACACCAGCGACCGCCTCTACTTTGAGCCGCTGACCTTCGAGGACGTCATGGACATCGTCGAAGTCGAAAGGCCTGCAGGTGTGCTCGTGACCTTCGGTGGGCAGACTCCATTGAAGCTGGCGGGCGCACTCGCCGAAGCAGGTGTTCCGATGATCGGCACGGGCCCAGAAGCCATCGATCTTGCTGAGGACCGCAAGCGATTCCAGCAGCTACTCGATGAGCTGGGCATCCCGTATCCGGCGGCAGGCACCGCTCGCACTCACGAAGAGGCCCTAGAAGTCGCTCGCACAATCGGCTTTCCGCTGCTCGTCAGGCCGAGCTACGTGTTGGGTGGCCGAGGGATGGTGATCGCATACTCTGAGGCTTACATGGAGCGGTACATGCATGAGGCCACCAGCATCTCGCCAAACCACCCTGTGCTCCTCGACAAGTTCCTTGAAGGTGCGATCGAGGTCGACGTCGATGCAGTGTGTGACGGCGAAGACGTCTTCATCGGCGGCGTGATGGAGCACATCGAGGAGGCGGGGATCCACTCGGGTGACTCGGCATGCTGTATACCGCCTTTCTCGCTCAGCGAGGAGATCGTCTCTCTGGTCCGCGTTCACACCAAGACGCTCGCCTTGGCGCTTGGCGTCAAAGGTTTGATCAACATACAGTTCGCTGTGAAGGACTCCGCGGTCTTCGTGCTGGAAGTCAACCCACGTGCCAGTCGCACAGTGCCGTTCGTGAGTAAGGCGACGTGCGTGCCGTTGGCCAAGATCGCCGTTCAGGTGATGGCCGGTCGCAAACTCTCAGAACTCGACCTACCAGCCGACGCCAACGACCTCGACCGCTATTGCGTCAAAGAAGCCGTGATGCCCTTCGGCAGGTTCCCCGGATCAGACAGCGTTTTGGGGCCTGAGATGAAGTCCACCGGTGAAGTCATGGGAATCGCCGAGGATTTCCCTTCGGCGTACGCCAAATCGCAACTCGCGCTCGACTACTCGCTTCCCACATCCGGCAAGGCCTTCATCAGCGTCTCGGACCGCGACAAACGTGCGGTCGTCTCGATCGCCCGCCATCTGGCTGCGCTGGATTTCGAGATCCTGTCGACGCGAGGCACCGCGCGGACATTGCGTGCTGCAGGTGTCCCCGTGATCGAGGTCCTCAAGAAGCACGAAGGGCGGCCCAACATAGTCGACGCGCTGGTCAACGACGAGATCCAGCTAGTCGTGAACACCCCCTTCGGACAGGAGACCCGCTCGGACGGATACCATATCCGCACCGCAGCGATCCAGCACGGGGTCACCAATATCACGACGATCGCCGGTGCCCAGGCTTTGGTCGGCGCGATCGAAGCTGCCACACAGGATAGGCTCGCGGTCATCGCCCTGCAGGACTTGAAACGATCGGATGCATGATGTGTGAGCAGCATCGACTCGACGGGCGGGCCCGGCCCATGCTGCGCGAGGCTGTCGTCACGAGCAACGAAGCCGTCTCTGCCGATGTGTGGCTTGCGACCTTCGAATCGCCCGAGGTGGCTTCGGCGATAGCACCGGGGCAGTTCGTCCACCTCAAGATCGCCACAGGTCGTGACTTCATACTCAGGCGCCCGCTCTCGGTCTACTCCGCCGACGAGGAGCGCATCGAGATCATCTATCAACTTGTCGGCCGAGGTACGCGCGAGCTTTCGCTGGCCGAGCCTGGCGACCGGATGGATATCATCGGGCCGCTCGGCACAGGGTGGGAGATCCCTGAGGCTCCAGTGCGCGCACTGCTTGTCGCTGGCGGGCTCGGCGTCGCACCTTTGCGCATGCTTGCCGAAGCGCTGACTCGCGCGGGGTCGACCGTAGCCCTCGCTTACGGTGCGCCCACCGCCGAGCGCCTGACCGGCGTCGAGTTCTTCAGCGAGGTCGGTTGCCAGGTGATGTCGTGCACCGATGACGGTTCTGCAGGTACTCAAGGGCTCGTGACGCTGGCTTCGGGCGATCTTCTCGGCGAAGGCGAAGTCGACATCGTGTACACGTGCGGCCCCGAGGTCATGCAGCGCGCAGTAGCGGCCCAGGCTCGCGATGCGGGCGTGCGGTGCCAGGTGTCACTGGAGCGTCTGATGGCTTGCGGGATCGGCGCGTGCCTCTCGTGCGTCGTGCCGACGACCGCAGGTCAGCGCCGCGCGTGCGTGGATGGCCCGGTCTTCAACGCCGAAGATGTGATCTGGGGTGAGAGCTGATGGATCGAGTCGACATGTCCGTGGCGATTGGCGACCTGGTGCTGGCCAACCCAGTAATGACGGCGAGCGGGACCTTCGGAAGCGGCAAAGAGTACGCCGACCTCATCGATTTGACGCGTCTCGGCGCCATAGTCACCAAGGGAGTCTCGACATCCCCGTGGTCGGGCAATCCCTCGCCGAGGATGGCCGAGACAGCCAGCGGGATGCTCAACTCCATCGGGTTGCAAAACCCCGGAGCGGAGCGCTTCATCGCCGACGATCTCGCATGGCACAGGCGCAGCTTCCCGCAGGTGCCGCTTGTGGTAAACGTCAACGGCCACACCATCGACGAGTACGTCAGCGTGGTACGTCGCCTTGACGAGGAAGAGGGCATCTCGGCGTACGAGGTCAACATCTCATGCCCGAACGTTGATGCGGGAGGCATGGCTTTTGGGACCACGTGTGAAGCCGCTGCCGAGGTGACCCGCGCCGTGCGTGCGGCGACCTCGCGGACGCTTATCGTGAAGCTCTCGCCCAACGTAACCGACGTCGCTGCCATCGCGCGCTCGGTCGAGGCCGAGGGTGCGGATGCGGTCTCACTGATCAACACCTTGCTTGGCATGGCCATCGATACGCGTACCTTCAAACCCAAGCTCGCGCGCGTGGTCGGCGGACTTTCCGGTCCCGCCATCAAGCCGATTGCGCTTAGGATGGTGTGGCAGGTTTCCTCGGCAGTTGGGATACCGGTCATCGGGATGGGCGGCATCGCCTCGGCAACGGATGCCGTCGAGTTCATGCTGGCGGGTGCGACCGCCGTCGCGATAGGGACCTCGAACTTCGTCGATCCGGAAACGGCTGTCCACATCGTCGACGGACTCGAAGACTTCTGCGCTTCCCGGGGCATCGGGCGCGTGTCTGATCTGACGGGCGGCCTGCTCATGCCGGGGACGCCTGACACCGCCGCAAGGCGTGATGAAGGAGAGGGGAGCAGATGAGATCCACACAGGACTCGCTGATCGTCGCCCTGGACACCGACGCCATGGAGGCACTGAGACTCGCCGAGGCGATCCGCCCCAAGGCGCGCTGGGTGAAGGTCGGGATGACGCTGTACTACGCCGAAGGACCCGCTATCGTCGACGCTCTTCATGCTTTGGGATACGAGGTGTTTCTCGACCTCAAGCTTTACGACATTCCCCATCAGGTCGAAGGCGCTGCCTACCAGATCGCTAGAACCGGAGTCAGGATGTTCACGGTTCATGCCTCTGGTGGTGCCGAGATGATGCGGGCTGCTGTGCGCGGAGCTGCGAAAGGAGCAGCAGAGGCTGGTCACAGCCCTCCAGATGTTCTGGCGGTGTCAGTCCTCACGAGTTTCTCGGAAGAAGCCTTGGCCCAGACCGGGATCACCAGAGGCTCTGGGCAGCAGGTGGAACTCCTGGTCGAGCTCGCCAAGAGCGCCGGCGTGCAGGGCATCGTGTGCTCCCCGCTGGAGGCCGCGCAAGCAAGAGCCATACTCGGGCCCGAGGCGCTCGTGGTCACCCCAGGGGTCCGGCCATCGGGCGGAAGCGAATCGGACGACCAGGTTCGGGTGGCGACTCCCAGTCGAGCTTTGGAGAGCGGAGCGTCGCATGTCGTGGTCGGTAGGCCGATCACGATGGCCGAGGACCCACTTGCAGCAATCGATGGATTGTTCACAGATTAGAGAGGGCGACTTGATGGACGATGCGATGATGAGTGACTCGGATGTCTTGCACACGCTCAAGGAGTTGGGTGCGATCCACAACGGACATTTCGTGTTGACTAGTGGTCGGCACTCGGACACTTACGTCCAGTGCGCCCGAATATTGGAAAATCCTGAAGTCACAACACGTTTAGCCAAGGTGGCTGCGGCGCGTCTTTCCGGCCTCGAGGTCGACCTTGTGGCTTCACCTGCCGTTGGAGGTATCATCTTCGGTTTCGCTGTGGCGCAAACCCTAGGCGTCGACTTCATATTCAGTGAACGCGAGGCTGGCAAGATGACGTTCCGGCGTGGCTTCTCGGTCCCGGAAGGGTCTAGGGTGCTTATCGTGGAGGACGTCATCACTACAGGTGGAAGCGTCAAAGAGGTATCCGATCTGGTTCGCGAGGCCAACGGCGTGCCAGTAGGCGTGGTTTCACTGATCGACCGTGGCGGGGAGAAGCTGTTCGGGGAACCCTCGTACCCTATACTTCAACTTGACATCGACTCTTGGGAGCCGGATTCGTGCGTCTTGTGTGCCAAGGGAGAGCCCGTTGTCTCGCCAGGAAGCCGTAGGATTTCTTCTAAGTAGAACATTCACGCACGTCAGACCGGATATTTTCTAGTTGTAACCGACACGTGAATATGTCTACAATCAGCTTCGGTGCAAAAAATTTTGCCCTGCCTGATAGTGGATGAGGAGGAACTATGGCACTTCCAAATCTTTCGGACGCGGACCGCAAGGCCGCACTGGTGAAGGCCGCTGAGGCCCGCCAGAAGCGTGCAGAGCTCCGCACGAAGATCAAGAGCGGCGAGCTATCGTTCGCGAAGGTCATGGCGGACGCAGACAACCCCATCGTTGCGCGGATGAAGGTCTCGGCACTTCTTGAGAGCCTACCAGGGTTCGGCAAGGCCAAGGCCACTAAGCTCATGGAAGAGCTAGACATCTCAGCGAATCGTCGTGTTCAGGGGCTAGGCACGCGTCAGCGTGAGCAACTCATGAATCACTTCGCCAAATAAGAGCCATCGGTAAAGAGTCCCATACCCCGATGCAGGCTTCTATTGACCCCAAAGGAAACCTGTTCATCGTCTCGGGTCCATCGGGTGCTGGCAAGGGAACACTCGTGCGCGCCTTGATGGCCAGAATGCCAGAGCTGTGGCTTTCAGTGTCGGCAACGACCCGGAAGCCCCGGCCAGGGGAGATCGAGGGAACCCACTACTTCTTCCTCGATGAGCAGTCCTTTGAAGACAAGATCGCCCAAGATGGATTCTTGGAGTGGGCAGAGGTTCACGGAAACCGATACGGCACCCTGAGGTCGGTCGTCGAAGAGAAGATCGATCAGAACGTTCAGGTGATTCTCGAGATTGACCCGCAAGGCGCCCAACAGGTCAAACGAGTCAGGCCGGATTCGATCTTGATTTTCGTCAAAGCCCCCTCCATGGACGAGCTAAAGAATCGGCTATTGGCCAGGGGTAGCGAGACTCCGGAGGAGGTAGATGTCCGCATGGCCACGGCAATCCGCGAGATGGAACTTGCTGGCACGTATGATCATGAGGTAATGAACGACGATCTCGATAGTGCGACCGACCGTTTGGCATGTATAATCATGGCTGAGGCGAAGAACGCCTGAGTCCCCTAGAGAAGCAAAGGATCGGAATCACACATGGTAATCGAGCCCGAATACGACGACCTGCTTGCAAAGGTCGATACGAAATACACACTATGCATCGTCTCTGCCCGCAGGGCACGTCAAATCAACGACATGATCAACGGTGTCCGTGATCGCGCCATCCTCTCGATGTCGCCGACGCAAATCGCAGCTCTTACAAGCACGAAGCCTCTTTCCTCGGCTATGTCTGAGATCGCATCAGGCGACATTTCCTACGAGAGAGTGGCTGAGAGCTACAAGTAGCACATTCGACTCTGAGTCACCTGACAGCCGACCATCACGGTCGGCTGTTCATTTGGCAGGCGGGCAAGCCGCGATCCTCGCCAACACCAGATCAACCTCGATGTGGTCGGCTTCTACCGCACTGATTGCCGAGAAGACCTCGCGTATCCGCTCGTTGGTAGCTCGTAAGGCTGCCTGCGCGTAGAAGTTCATCGCAGTCAGCTCCCGGGCTTCCGACTCTTCGATGCTAGCGCACCAGTCACCCTCGGCGGTTCCGGCTTCCTTGATTTCTCTCGGCATCGAGGTTCCGGCCAACTTGGCAAAAAGTTCACAGTGCTCCATCTCGATCTTTGCGAGTCGCTTGTATGCACTAGCGAGTTCGGGACGGTCTTTGCGGGCAGCCAGCGCTAGGTAGAACCTTGCGTTGCCTGTCTCGAGTTCGATGGCCACAGTTAGGTCGTCACGCTCGGCTTCGGTTGTCGCGACTCGATTGATGTCTTCGGGGTACAGCGCAAGCTCGACGATATGTTCCCAATGCGCTCCGCAGAAGGGGCAGTGCGAGGGGGCCTGTGAGCCCAGGTAGGTGTCACCACAGATTCGACAGCGATAGACGTTCATTGTGCGATATCCTCCTTGTGTGGATTCGGCCGCGGGTATACTCGTGCCCTTCACCG